>JALONE010000293.1 GCA_025455125.1 Bacteroidota bacterium | reverse complement strand
TGGTCGCACTGGAGGCGCGCTCGAGCACGCGGACATATTCTTCCTGCGTCAGCTTCAAGCGCAGCATGACCTCTTCCGCCGTCGACCCTTGCCCGGTGAATTCGGCGACCTTTTGCGTCATGGCATCCGCCTCGCGATCCTTCTTTCGGACCGACCGCGGAATCCAGTCGATCTTCCGTAGCTCATCCTGGATCGCGCCCCGGATCCGGTTGACGGCGTAGGTCGAGAACTGCACGCCGCGCGTGGGATCAAAGCGCTCGACCGCATCGAGCAATCCCAGCACACCGAACTGGATCAGGTCCCCCTTTTCGAGCATTCCGGATTCGCTCAGGTTCGGGGCGTACATCCGGTTCACGACCATATGCACGAGCCCGAGGTTATCGTAGAACCGCTGACGCTTCGGATCGCTTTCGCGGCTGCGAAGCGTGGGATTGATGTATGTGGAATCATTCCGTGGCATAGGAGCCCCTCACTGGTCGGCGTGTCACACCGCGCCCCCTTTGGGTTGAGCGGACGGCTGCTGATATGTTCCGGCGGGCGTCTCCCGCGGCGCCTCTGCGGATGGCGAGACCGTGCCGTCGTGCGGGGGAATGTGCGCCGGCCTGGTCGCGGTCGCCGCGAGGATCAGACCGCCGATCAGCTCAACGGCAACGAAGACGATGAAGGAACGACCCAGCGTGTCGAAGATATCGAATCCCTGCAGAACGAAGACGACCACGGAAACGCAGAACGCCAGGAGGCCGAGTTCAAACACGAGTTTTTTCATGAGCGTATCCTCACTTCATTGATCACAGTCTGTTGCATGAGTCGCCGCGCGAGCGCAAGGAGAGACAACGACGCGGACGAATTCGGTTTGGCACGAAGCACAGGATCCTGTGCGGCGATCGAACGAAGCACCTGGGGATCGTACGGGATGGAGCCGACGACCGGCACCTCGACGCGGAGAAAATGCCGGAGGGCCGTTTGCAGCTTCTGCGCGGCACCGTCCGCTTCGGAGGGACGGGCGACGCCGTTCATCACAATGGACATTCGGGTCGTCGAGGCCTCGCGGACAATGCTCTTGATCATCGCATACGCATCCATGATCGCGGTCGGCTCGCTGTTCGTGACGACGAATGCTTCATCGGCCGCACGGACATACTCGAGAACGGTCGGCGCGATGCCGGCGCCCGTGTCAACGATGACGAAGTCCGCACGCGCATCGAGTTCTGCGACCATCTCTACGAGCTGCCGCGGCCGGAGCATCCGGGGAGCGCCGGCTTCCCCCGAACTTCCCGGGAGCAGTCTCAACAACGGAGCAACCTCCAGCAGGACATCCTCGACATCCCGTTCACCGCGCAGGACGTGACCCAACCGGAGCGACGGCGCAACGCCCAGCATGACATCAAGATTGGCGAGGTTCTCATCCGCATCGACAAGGATCACGGAACGGCCGTTGCGGGATAGCGCGAAGGCCAGATTGAGCGCGACCGTGCTCTTGCCGACGCCCCCCTTTCCGCTGCACACGGCCAGGACGTGCGAACGGCGGCTGCCGCCCGTTCGGTACGCACCGAGCGCGAGTTCACGCAGACGCGTCGCCTGGTCGACGATGACGGGGGATTCATGCATGGGCATGGACTCCATGGAAGATCATCGACGCGATCTTCGCGGCGTCCGCCGGAAGGATGTCGTCGGGAACCGTCTGTCCGGTCGTGATGTACGAAACCGGCAGTTTGCTGGTTTGCAGCACGGTGAGGATCGAACCGAAGGCCGTTGCTTCATCGATCTTCGTCATGACGAGGCGGTTCGGCCTCAGGACTCCAAACCGCTCGACCGCTTCTTTCATCGATGGGACGCTGGCTGCGCTGTTGAGCACAAGGTGCGTCTCATCGGGATCAGCCGCCTCGATGAACTTCTTGAGGTCGGAGAGTTCCTTCTTCGCCCGCTGACTGCGCCCGACCGTGTCGATGAAGATGATGTCCTTCTTGCGGAACTTCCGCAGCGCCGAGGGGATCTCCGAAGGCTTGTAGACCACTTCCATCGGGATATCGGCGATGCCGGCGAATGTGCGGAGTTGTTCGATCGCACCGATGCGAAACGTATCCGCCGAGATGAGGCCGACATCCTGACGCTGGATCAGCTTGTGGATCGCGGCGAGCTTTGCGATGGTGGTCGTCTTGCCGACGCCGGTGGGTCCAATGAGCACGACAACCGTCGGCTTCTTCCCCTTTTCGCGAGCCGGCGCCACGCGGATCATTCGGGCGATCTCAGCAAGCAGGACCTTTTCCGCCGATTGACGGTTCCCCAACTGCGTCTCATCAAGCCGGCCGTAGATGCTCTGCACCAGATCCGCCGCGATGCGTTCATCGACGCCGTTCTGTGCGAGCGTCGAGAAAGCTTCCTGCAGATGTCCCGGAAGCGCCGGCATCTTCGAATACTTCAGATGGTCGGCGATCAGTGTCAGCATCGACCGCATCTCCTCCATCTCGCTTCGCAGCAGGTGGATCTCCGCCTGCTCCTTGCCCGGATTGGGGCGATGGGTTGCGATCTTTTCTGCGCGGCGTTCAAATTGTGCGGCGACGGTCCGCAGTCCGTCGAGCGTGTCACCCGGCTGAGCCGGAACCGGCGCCGATGCGGAGGTTTCCTGCTGAAGCATCCGCTGGAAATTCCCGTGCGGTCTCCGCGGCTCGGTTTGCGGGTATGTCGGCGCATGGTCATCGATCGCCGCGGTCACTTCGAGCATCTCCCGGCCGAGGAAATTCAGCATCGATCCCCCCGCCACCTTGCGGCTGTTCAGAATGATCGCGTCGGGTCCGAGCTCCTTGCGCATCTGCTCGGTCACTTCCTGCATCGTGGCGCCGGTGAATTTTTTAATTCGCATGTTCGATCTCCAGTTTGCCGATGAATTCGATCTCCGTTTCCGCCGGGAGTTCCGTGAACGACAACACGGACACATTGGGGAATGACGTATGGATCAGACGATAGAAGTACGGCCGCACGGTCGCCGGGCAGAGGACGACCGGCTGGTGGCCGAGGGCCATGGACGTTTCGAGGTTCTCGGTCATCCCGCGCTGGACCGATTCGATCATCGCCGGCGACAGTCCGAGACTCGGGCTCGCCTCGCGCTGGTTCTGCAGGGCGTTCGTGATCACCGATTCGAGCCGCGGGCCAAGCACAATGGCGTGCACCGTCCCTTTCGCATCGCGGTACAGATGCGCGATGGTCTCCGAAAGCGAATGACGGACAT
>JALONE010000292.1 GCA_025455125.1 Bacteroidota bacterium | reverse complement strand
CTTGGATTGAATGAGAAGAGCGAAGTGAGCAATGTGAAGGGCTTCGGCGGGGGAGCAGAAGCACGGTTCGCGTTGGATGAGATGTTCTTTGTTGAGATCGGCGGATCGTACGGCAAGGTGACGCTGGACGAGAAGGATCCGATCACGAAGTGGAACTGGGAATACTGGAAGCGGCTCTACCGGAACTACATCGTGCTGTGGCTTGGGTCCGACAGCGCATACTTTAACGGACGCCTCATCACGCTGCGGAACATCTCGAATGAGCAGCTGACGGCAGGACGCTACACCGGAAAGGATAGTCTCTATTCCGTGGAGCTTCATCCGAGGCAGTATCTGAACGTGTACCCGTTCAGCATCTCCGTCGGCGCCCGGTACGAAGTGATCGATGCGGTGACCATTGAGGGGATCGTGACGGGGACGGTGATGCCGTTCGAGCGCAATTTGTATCTCGACGAATCGTGGACCAAGCGGCGGCGCGTCGATGTCGGTCCGGACAGCGGCAACTACTATTACTTCAACTACGGATTCCGGAACTACGCAAATCCGCGGCGCGGAACGGCATTCGGATTGGGCGGGACCGTGGTCGCGACAGCGGACGTCAGCGACATGTTCACGCTGTATGCCTCCGCGCATTACACGCAATTCACGGCGGCGCTTCGCAAGGATTCGTATGACATCCTCCCGATGGAATCGATCCTTTTGCTCAACGCCGGAATCCGCATTCGCTATTGACTGGGAGCATGTGAGATATGAACGCACACACTCGTATTGTTGTCCTAGCGCTCCTGACCGTCGTCCTCTTCGCTTTCGCGGCGAATGCGCAGGGAACCGGAAAATATTCCGTCGCGATTCGAGGCGACCTTCTTGTTCCGCTCGGCACGCTCGGTGACCTGTTTTCCACGGGGGCAGGCGCCGCGGCGACCTTTGGCCAGAAGTCCTCATCGGATATGCTCTGGGAGGGCGTGGTGGAAGGTGCGCGGTTCACACAGGGAAATGCGGACAAACTCTATTTTGACGATCTTGCGATCAAGCTGGAATACGCCGGTGCCGGAGTGCAAGGGACGTACTACGTGGGCGGCGCAGATGGAATATTCGGCGGCATCGCCAATCCCTACGTCCTCGGTTCTGCCGTGATCACCCGCTGGTCGTATGTTCGTGGCGAGCATGCAACGGACACGACCGGATTGATCATCGTTCCGGAATTCAAACAGCAGGACTGGAGTATGAAGATCGGATTCGGTGCCGGAATCGAGGCCTACCCCACGGAGAGCATAAGCGTGTACACCCAAGCATCGTATGCGATCCTCATTGGCGAGCTCTGGCCCACCCTCGCGCTGAGACTGGAAGGCGTGAGCGGCATGCAGATGATACAAGCCTCCGCCGGCATCCGAGTCTGGTTCTAGTGCCAACACCAATAAGTTGCCTTGTATTTGGGTGAACGGTCATGCTGAGCTTGTCGAAGCATGACCGCGGATCAGGCGTGAGACTTCAACACCGTTCGACAAGCTCACGGTGACATGCTCAGACTGACGGTCTTTTCAGAATACAAGACGACTTTCTGGAACTGGCACTAGGAGCAAATCCGAACCCCGGAATCCGAAATCAGAATTCAATAATCACAAATCGACAATACTTCGTTCTTCATCGCATGCTTCCATTCTCGCAACTCTCCTCTTCCTCGCTCCCGATTCTTCGCGACGTTGACCTTCTTGTTGTCGGCGGCGGCACTGCGGGCGCGATCGCC
Source organism: Bacteroidota bacterium (assembly GCA_025455125.1). GTDB lineage: Bacteria > Bacteroidota > Ignavibacteria > UBA10030 > UBA10030 > JAKAJH01. The sequence goes on along the minus strand of JALONE010000292.1, from coordinate 1,484 downwards.
GGGATCGCAGGTGGACGCGCCGGATTGAAGACACAGGTTGTGGAGCAATTCGGTTTCTTGGGGGGCTCGCAGTCCGGCGCGCTCGTTACGCCAATGATGCCGAACCAGATCGAAGGCGAACCGTTGAACGGCGGCATCGATATGGAACTCAACCGCCGCATGAACGCGATGCGTGAATCGGGGGTGTGGAAGGATGGCAATCGGGGCTGGTTCAATCCCGAAATGCTCAAGCATGTTCTTGAGCAAATGTGCGGAGAGGCGGGGACGGAGCTTCTGTACTTCACGTTCGTTGACGATGTGATCATGGAAGAGAACGCCGTGCGGGGCGTGACGGTCGTGAACAAGGCGGGTCGATCCGCGATCCTGGCAAAGCGCATCATCGACGCTTCAGGGGATGCTGACATAGCATTCCGCGCCGGAGCACCCGTCGAGGTGGGGGATCCTGAGACTGGGATCAACCAGCCGTTCTCCGTCCGCTTTCACCTCGGCAACATTGATCTGAATCGTTTCGCTGAGTATCTGAAGTCCCTGGGCCGTCACGATGTGATGGAAGCCGCAGAAGGGAGCGATGTGCCCCTCATTCATACGGCGATGGTTTGGGGAAAAGGATGGACGCTCGAACCGCTCTTCCGCAAGGCCGTGGATGAGGGCGTTCTCCTGGAATCTGATGGGCATTACTTTCAGGTCTTCTCGATGGCGGGACGTCCGGGAGAGATGGCATTCAATTGTCCTCGCATCAGGGAGAGTGTCGATGGGACGAATCCGTTTCACCTCACTCGGGCGATGGTGACGGGCCGGGAACTGATCAATCGGTACGTGGCATTCTGCCGAACGTACCTGCCAGGCTTCGAACGGTCGTATCTGGTGTTCTCCGCTCCGATGGTCGGCGTTCGCGAATCGAGGAGGATCCGAGGCGAGTACTACCTCTCCACGGAAGACTACTTCGCTGCCCGCAAGTTCGATGATGCGATCCTTCGCAATTGCTATCCTCTCGACATACACCGCGACAAGGACCACGCGCTGAATATGCAGCGCCTCAAGGCAGGCGAATACCACGAAGTGCCGTACCGTTGCCTGATACCATTGAAAGTCGAAAACCTGCTCGTTGCCGGGCGATGCTTCTCCGGCTCCTTCGAGGCGCAAAGCTCGGTCCGCATCCAATCGAATTGCCGAGCGATGGGAGAAGCGGCCGCGGTCGCTAGTGCCATGTCGCTTCAACGGAATGTTCCACCGCGACAGATGGACGGAAAGGACCTCCGCGCCCGGCTGAAGGAACTTGGGGGAAGACTGTAAAGCAGAAGATCCAAGAGACAAGATGCCAAGAGCCAAACAAGCCTCAATTGCCAAATGCCAACCGCCAAACGCTAACAGCTTGCTGCTGTTGGCCCTGCTGCTTCTTCTCTTATCGACTGCTGCGCTGTCCCAATCCGTTCGCAAACCGGTCTTCCTTTGGATGGATGCGCATGCGAACATCGCGCGGCTGA
>JALONE010000291.1 GCA_025455125.1 Bacteroidota bacterium | reverse complement strand
CAATCCCCAATCCGCAATCCGCAATCCGCAATTACCTAACTCCCATCTCCTCCAACAACCACTTCGCTTCGCCAAGCTTCTCCGTCACCCACAAAACGTACCGGATATCCACGGCGATCGAACGGCTGTAAGATGCGCTCCACGCGTAATCGTTGATCGTCGCTTCAAATGCGCGGTCGAAGTTGAGTCCGATGAGTTCCCCCTTCGCGTTCATGACCGGACTGCCGGAATTGCCCCCGGTGGTATCCATGTCGTACAGAATCGCGACGGGAACGTCATTGAGTTTCGGATGCTTATACCGGCCGTAGTCCTTGTTCTTTGCCAGCTCGAGGATCCGTTCCGGCGTCGCGTACGGGAATTCCTTCTTCGACTTCTCCACAACGCCGCGCAGTGTCGTGATGGGAGAATAGTAAACGGCATCGGCAGGTGAATATCCTTTGATGCGTCCATACGTGAATCGCATGGTCGAGTTCGCATCCGGGATGAAGCTGGTCTTGAGATACTCCGCCTTCACATCGACCAGCAGAGCGTAGTTCTTCGAGAGCGCTCCTTCCCGGCGCTGGCGCACCTCTCGGAGGCGCTGCGATTCAGGCGCGAGTCCTTTTGCCAGGCGGACGAGCGGCTCGTTGAGCGAATCGAGCTGTGCGGGTGTCTTCGCGAGCACTTCTTTCAGAAATCCGGGGTCGCTCAGCTTGGTCGCTCCAATTGCATGTTCGAGGAAGCGCTCAACTGAGGCATCCGAGTAATCGCCGCCAACCGCCGCATCGAGCGCGGCGATCCGCTGGTCGGCGGGAATCGTCGCCGCAAGCGAGAAGAGCTTCGTCAGGAACGCGCGCTCGGTCGGCTCATAGTAGTTCTTCAATTGCTGCTCGAAGTTGTCCTTGAGCCGCGGGATATTCCGGTCGAGATACGCCGGCAACCGATCGGCCTCCGGTTTCTGCAGTTCGCTGACCGCATCCGACAGCGTTGCGGCGATCCCCAACAGCGTCGAGCTCATCCGCGTCGCATCCAGCACGAGTTCGGACGGTGCCGCGGCTGACATCTCGGCATACACTGCCGCGATCTCAGCCAATACGTTCCCGTACTTCGCCTTGCGGGCAGGATCCTGCTCGATGTACTGCTGGAGAAGCCGTTCATCGGCCTCTTTTGACGCGACCAATTGCAGGCGCTCAAGCCCCTTCAGCTTCCCGCGATAATTCTTGGAGGTGTTCGCGAGTCCCTTGATCCGCGCATCATGCTTCAACGCCACGGCGCGGTCGTTCTTGCTCAGCTCTTCCATCGTGTTGATCTGCCATTCGAAGAGGTCGGCAATGAACGGCATGCGAGAGCGTTCCTCGTACGCAAGAAACGAAGCTGTCCGATGCCGAAACGTGCGCCCCGGATATCCGAGAATGAACACCGCATCGTTCTCATCCACACCGGCAGGATTCACCTTGAGGAAGCGCTTCGGGTGATACGGGATGTTGTCGGGCGAATAGTCCGCAGGTGTTCCGTCCGGCGCAACGTATGCGCGCAGATAGGAGAAGTCACCCGTATGACGCGGCCAGACCCAGTTGTCGTCCTCGCCGCCAAACTCACCGATCGAGCGCGGTGGCGCATACACAAGCCGCACATCCTTGATGAAGAAATACACAAAGAGAACGTATGATTTTCCCGTGAACATCTCTGCCACTTCAGCGCGGCGTCCCGCCTGCGCCTTTTCCGTTTCGGCCACGATCTCGGACATCTTCTTGCTGATGGCACGCGTGCGCGCCGCAAGGTCCATCGTGTCGCTGACCGCGGAGAGGACCTCCGTCGACACATCGCGGTACGATTCGATCAGACGGACGGATTGTCCGCGGGCGGGGATCTCGTCGGCGCGCGTCTTTGCGAGGAATCCATCGGTCACGTAGTCGTGTTCGGTCGAGCTGGCGGCGGCGACCGAGCCAAATGCACAGTGATGATTCGTGAGGATCAGTCCGTCATTCGACACGAACGAACCGGTGCACCCGCCGAGATGCACGATGGCATCGATCAGACTGACGCCGTTGGGATTGTAGAGGTCCTTGGCGGAGATCTGCAATCCGATCTTCTTGAGATTGATCTTCTTCAGGTCGCTGATCGGATACATCCCCTCGTCAGAGAAGACGAGCGAGGAAACGACCAGCAAACCCACGATCAGCAGCAGAGCGCGATTACGTAGATACATCGTCATTCCCTTTTGACTTATGATTTTTGATTTTTGACTTGTGTTCTCTCATACGCCATCTGCTTCAATGCTTCTATTCGAAGCTCAATGGGAGGATGTGTTCCGAACAGATCGGCAACGGCTCCTTCTTTTGCATTCATCGCATTCCCCGTCGGATCGACGATGCAGAGATGCGCGGATCCTTTCCGGATCGTCGTCGTGGGGGCGACGGCGCTATTCAGCTTCTCGAGCGCGCTCGCGAGTCCGAGCGGATTGCGCGTGAGTTCTGCGGCGGATGCATCCGCGAGATATTCCCGCCTTCGCGAGACCATCATGGCAAGCATGCGTCCAATGAGCGGCGCAAGAATGATCGCGATGATCCAAACGACAAACAGGATGCCGGTTCCGGCGCCGCCGCTCGATTTGTTCTTCGATCGCGAACCCCCGCCGAAGCGCATGGAGCGGGTCGCCATATCGGACAGGACCAGCACCGTTCCCACCAGCGCCGCGACGACCGTCATGAGGCGCATGTCGTAATTCCGGATATGGCTCATCTCATGCGCGATGACCCCCTGGAGTTCCTCGCGGTTCAGCGATGACAGCAGTCCTTCCGTGACAGCAACAACGCTCGTGTCAGGGGTGGTTCCGGTCGCAAAGGCATTCGGGTCCGGGTCCGGGATGACATACACCTGCGGCATCGGCAGACCGGACGCGATTCGCATCTCGTCAACGACATTGATCAGTTGCTGATGCTGTGGATTTCCGGGATGCACCGGTTGTGCTCCGGCGGCGGCAAGGACGGCCTTCGCGCCCCCCTTGAGACTCCAGAGTGCCGAGAGCGAGCCGGCAAGAACGCCGCCGATCGTCCCGATCGGAAAGAACGCTTCATCGCTGATGCTGCCGAGAAGAAAGACGTCCACGCCGAAACCGAGGAACGCGACGAACGCACCGAAGCCGAGCATCACGGCGACGGTCATGCGCCGATTTCGCGCCTGCTGGTCGTAGATATTGACGCCTGTCGTCTGCATCATTTCTTCAGCGAGAGATCGACCGTCGGGACGGC
>JALONE010000290.1 GCA_025455125.1 Bacteroidota bacterium | reverse complement strand
TCAGCTGTGAGCTCGCGCAATTTCTCTCTATTCAGGAAGACTGCCTGATGAGAAAGCCAGCCAATGGCTTCGGAAAGCGTGGCAAGCGTGAACGCGAACGGCATGGGCAAGTGGATGCGTAGAGGGTGAATCCCGACGATCGAGGCGATCGTTTCGCCGATCTCACCTGTTTGATAGCTCTGCCGATCTCCAATGTTGTACGTGTGACCGACCGCACCGCGAGCGGTCGCCGCGCGGATCAGTGCGTCGACAACGTCCGACCAGCCGACCATGTTCACGCGTTGCGTCGGATCTCCGACGATCGGAAAGATGCGGTGAAGGATGAGGCGGAAGTAGCTAAGCAATTCCCTGTCTCCTGGGCCATAGACCGCTGAAGGACGGAGAATGACGATGGGAAGTCTATCCGCAAACGCTCGGGCTTGTTCTTCGGCGTGGAGCTTGCTACGGCCGTATGCAGACACAGGGTGACAGGGGGAAGACTCCGTCACAACCTGACCGCTTCTTGCAGGTCCCACGGCAGCAAGGCTGCTGACAAAGACGAACCGCTCAATGTCTGGATTGAATCGGGCGCATGCGTCCAGCAACTGCTCAGTGACGTGGCAATTCCCTCGTTCATAATCCTCTGGGATGCGTGCGCGGGTCATTCCGGCGAGATGGAACACATGGGAAACGTGCTCGAATGCGGCTGTCGGTATCTCCCCCGATTCACAGCATGCGTGAATGATTCGCACCCCCCGCGAACGGAGATCTTCGCACGTTTGCCGGTCACTTGATCGTCTGGTCAAGCACGTCACCCTCGTCCCTTCAGCGAGCAAGCGATGTACAAGGTGCTTGCCGATGAATCCGGTACCGCCGGTCACAAGGGCGTTCATGATGCACCTCCGCAAATTGGCGTGGCATGCAATCTCCCTTCAGGCAACGAAACGATCCCTTCCCTCACCATCCATCCCACCGTCAGTCGTACTGCGGTCTTGAACGGAATGGGAGAATAGCCGAGTTCCCGACGGGCTTTCTCGCATGTGTTCCTCCAATCGGCCAGAAATGTACGCATCCATCCAGGAGTGATCAGAGGCCAGGCGCCGAAGCCTATTGCGAGTGCATACGAGAGCGAAGCGAACCCGATGGCCAACGGTCTGGGGAGGTGAACCAAGAATCGCCGACAGCGCGTGACTTCGGCAACGGCGGAAAAGAACTCGTTGTACGACAGGTTCTCGCCGCCGAGGATGTAGTTCTCTCCGGATCGTCCGCGTTCCATTGCGCTGATCATCCCTCGAACCAGGTCATGAACATACACATAGTTGCCGTGTGCATTTCCATTTCCCGGGATGGTGCGCCATGTGCCATGCAGATACTGCGAGATCATTTTGGTCACAGAATTGGCTTCGTTTATCATACCCGGTCCGAACACACGAGTTGGATTGACGATGATCACTCGAAGGCCGGCACCCACGTATCTCCGCGCGACGCGTTCCGAAGCCTCCTTCGACCGTTCGTAAGCAGTGAAATAATCGAGCGCCCGCGGACTGTTTTCGCCGATTGGTGATTCGATCGACGGTCCAAACACCACATTGCTCGACGTGTGAAGCACATCCTTGATGCCCGCTTTGAGTGCGCACGCGAGGACCGTTTCAGTTCCAAGCACATTCACTCGGAAGAACGTGTCCGCCGAGCGAGCCCAATTTCGGGCATAGCCGGCGAGGTGAAAGACGCGGTCGCATCCGATCATGGCCGCTGAAACTGCATGCGGATCACAAATGTCCCCATGAAACCAGTGCACACGTGAGGCATCGCGCAGGGTGAGTGTTTCGCACGGAAGCCCGAAGCAATGGACTTCATCGCCGCGCTCCAGGAGCGCTTCCGCAAGCCGTTGTCCAATATAGCCGGTACCGCCAGTGATGAGCGTTCGCATAACAACCTCCATGAGGGTCAGTTTTGCACCAGCGCTGTGGTTGCGGGTGTCCAGCCGGTGCGTTCATAGGATTCCAATTCAAGCACAATAGAGCCCAGCGCAATCTTGACCTCTGCCCGAATCGGCACAGCGCCCGAATCATCGCTCATCCATCCGATGAATCCCCCGCTCATTCCGGCGAACGCACTTCCCACCCATTCCGCTGTCCCATCGAATCGGACGCATCGCAGCTCCTCGTTGAACGCCGGCGCATCGAGCATTTCGCATTGCTGGCTGAAACAGAGCCGCGTCAGTCCGAGCGTTGAATTGACCATCGTCTGTAGGACAACGGTATCGCAGGAGCGCGCATGGCATCGGGCGAACATCAGCAGCGACATGGCCTCATATGCCAAGCCGGATGCACGGACCGTATCTTGGCGCTCGAGGCATCCATTGACGCTGTCGGTGACCACGACAAGATCCTGATCTCGGAAATGCTGATAAGAGGTTCGCGCGTTGGGATCATCTCCTGAATAGACAGTTTCCTGCCGGACTGCGATCGGATCCGTTGAGACGATCGCTTCATGCACGAAGTGGAGATTAATGAAAGGGAGTCCCTTCGCAGACTGAACGCGCATGCGGAGGAAGTATTCAGGGCACCCTTCCTGAGGGATCAGATGCTGGCTGATCTCGACCGTGCCGATCCGGATGAAACTCCACCGAACCTTATACCGCAGGAACTCGCCATCCTGAAATGGCCGTGTGCTCGAGGGCTGTGCATCGAGATCGAAGGGAGCAAGGATGCAGGCAACCAGAAAGGCGGACGCGAAGTACTTCAGAGCCACGGTCAGTATCCAGAGCAGGACGATGCGCCACCAATCGCCGCGTGGATTGCGAACCAGCATGTGCCCGTTGTGAATTAGTCCTAGGGTTGCCATGACGACCTCCGGTATGCTACCAGTGACATTCGAGATGAAGTGAACGGCCGACGGCCTTGTGGCCGAAGTGGAAGGCCAGCGAAATTGCAGCGGCCAAGAGAATCAACACAAGTGTCAGGTCCATCGAGTCATCTCCTTCATTGCTGGGTGCAAGCTATCGAATGCAGGAAGGAGATGTGTCAAAGGGATGTCAGGGAATTGGAGAAGTTTTGCGGAGTGCAGATTGAAGGAGAGGGCAAAAAATCGTACATTTCAAAAAGAATGGACAATAGTGTTTCCGGAGAGCTGGCAGAATGGCTATTGCACCAGTCTTGAAAACTGGCGGGCGCAAGCCCTTGGGGGTTCGAATCCCTCGCTCTCCGCTCGACTGCGTTCCGCCGTGAAGCGGCGGAACGCAGTCGAGCGG
>JALONE010000289.1 GCA_025455125.1 Bacteroidota bacterium | reverse complement strand
CGCGCGTAGATGCCCGGAAATTGGGACGGGACATCACCGCCTTCGTCGTGGTCACGGTCGATTCCTCGCGTCATTTCCACAATTTCGTGGAACATGCCGCCGCGCATGACGAGATTCTCGAAGTGCATGCCGTCACGGGGGATGGCACGCATCTTCTCAAGGTCCGAACGGAAAACACCGCCAGCCTCGAAAAACTGCTTGCCCGCGTCCAATCCTGGCAGGGCGTGACGAAGACGGCGACGAGCCTGGTGTTGTCCACGCAGAAAGAAACTTCACGAGTTCGAGTGCTCGCAACGAAGTAACCACACAACCATCAGGAGGCGTATGGCCGCAAAACCCAAGTCTTCGTCCGGCATCAACAAAGTGATGTCGCTGATCAAGAGCAACGGCGTCAAGATGGTGGACTACAAGTTCACCGACATGCTCGGACAGTGGCACCATATCACGCATACCATCGAACACTTCGACGAGGACACGTTTCGCGACGGGATCGGGTTCGACGGCTCGAGCATCAAGGGCTTCCGAAAGATCCACGAGAGCGATATGCTGTTGTTTCCGGACCCCGTGACGGCGTTCATCGATCCGTTCATGGCCGTCCCAACTGTCAGCTTCATCTGCAACATTGCCGATCCATTGACGCATGAGAGCTACACGCGGGATCCCCGCTATATCGCACGCAAGGCGGAGGCGTATCTGAAGAGCTCGGGCATCGGTGACACGGCGTTCTTCGGACCCGAGCCGGAGTTCTTCATCCTCGACAACGTCAGTTACGACCAGTCTCCCAACCGCGCATATTACGAGATCGACTCGCAGGAAGGGGCTTGGAACACCGGCATTGAGGGGAAGAACCTCGGCCATCGACCGCGGTACAAGGAAGGATACTTCCCTGTTTCGCCGCTCGACACCCTGCAGGATCTCCGCACAGAAATGGTCCTCACCATGCAGACGATCGGAATCCCGGTCGAAGTGCATCATCATGAAGTCGCGACAGCAGGTCAGACCGAGATCGATATGCGCTTCGATACGCTCGTGAAGATGTCCGACAATCTCGTGGCCTACAAATATGTCACAAAGAATGTCGCGAAGAATCACGGGAAGACCGTAACCTTCATGCCCAAGCCGATCTTTGGCGACAACGGCTCGGGTATGCACGTGCACCAGAGCATTTGGAAGAACGGGAAGAATCTCTTCTTCGGGAACGGCTATGCGGGCCTGAGCGACATGGCGCTCTACTACATCGGCGGATTGCTGAAGCACGCTCCAGCGCTTTGCGCCATCACGAACCCCACGACGAATTCATACAAACGCCTCGTCCCGGGATACGAAGCGCCGGTGAATCTGGCGTACTCAATGCGCAACCGCTCGGCTTCCGTCCGCATCCCGATGTATTCGACAAGTCCCAAGTCGAAACGGATCGAATTTCGCTGCCCGGATCCGTTGTGCAATCCGTACCTCGGTTTCTCAGCGCTCCTGATGGCGGGATTGGACGGCATCATCAACAAGATTGACCCGGGGAAGCCGCTGGACAAGGACATCTACGACATGACGCCCGAGCAATTGAAGGATGTGCCGTCTGCACCCGGATCACTGCCGGAAGCGCTTGCGGCCCTCAAGGACGATCACGAGTTCCTCCTCCGCGGCGATGTGTTTACGGAGGACTTGATCGAGACCTGGATCGAATACAAGACGGTGAAGGAGGTCCAGCCGATGCAGCTGCGGCCTCACCCGTTCGAATTCATCATGTACTACGACGCATAAGCTGACGCGTCCACGCCGTGTGAAGTCCCGGTCGTCTTCGCGATCGGGACTTCGCCGATTGTGACCTGTCTCCTTGCATTTCGCGCCCCTTCTTGCTATGTTGCCCGCAACCTCCCGTGGACTTCAGCCGCCTGAAATACGACGTCGACCACCGCGTCTGCCGCATTGTGATGAGCCGTCCAGACGAAGGAAACGCCCTGGACGACCAGCTGATCGCCGAATTGGCGAAGGCCTTCACGCGGGCCCAGCGTGATGCCGATGTGAAAGTCATCCTCCTGATGGGGGAAGGAGAGGCCTTCTCGCACGGATTAGACCCGCAGCATCTGCGTCACCTTTCCTCGCTCGACTTCAATCAGAATCTCGAGGATTCCTCGAACTTGATGCGTCTCCTCACGCAGATCTATGCGCTCCGAAAACCCGTCATTGCTGCGGTGCATGGTCCGGCGTACTCGACCGGATGCGGCCTCGTCGCCGTCTGCGATCTTGTGCTTGCGGCACGCGAGACGGCGAAGTTCGGTTTTCCCGAGGTTCGGATGGGGCTGGTGCCGGCCATCGCCTTGCCGTTCCTCGTTCGCCGGATGGGGGAGGGCAGGGCACGCGCATTGGTTCTCCGCGGGACGCCGGCATCGGCGGAGGAGGCCGCACGTGCCGGTTTGGTCGATGAGGTCGTGCCGGCCATGGAGATCGAGCGAAGGGCGAACGAGATCGCGACGCAATGGGTGAATTCCAATAGCGCCTCATCCATGGGACTGATCAAGGAACTGCTCGCGCGCGTACACGGCATGGGGACGAATGAAGCGATGGAATATGCCGCGAATCTCAATGCGCTCGCACGCATGACAGACGACAGCAAAAAGGGAATAGAAGCCTCGACGAAGGACGATCCGGCGAGCTGGTAAGATCACAGGAAAGACAGCACCATGGAATTCCAGCTGGAACCCTACATCCGCAGTATCCCGGACTTTCCGAAGCCCGGGATCGTCTTTCGTGACGTCACGACCCTGTTGAAGGATCCGTCGGCGATGACGGAAGCGGTGCGTCGCCTCGCGGCGCCCTACCGAGAGAAGGGGATCGAAAAGGTCGTCTGCATCGAATCGCGCGGATTCATTCTCGGTGCAGCGCTCGCCGTGGAACTGCACGCGGGATTCATTCCGGTGCGGAAGGCGGGCAAACTCCCGGGTGCTGTCCATCGCGAGGAATACTCGCTGGAGTATGGAACCGACGTCGTCGAAATGCATCAGGACGCGCTTCGGCGCGGCGAGAAGGTGTTGCTCCACGACGACCTGCTGGCAACCGGGGGAACGATGTCGGCGGCGATCCGGCTTGTCGAACGGAGCGGGGGAGTGATCGAGGGTATTTCCTTTCTCATCGAACTTGATTTCCTCAACGGACGTCCGCGACTTGCACCGTATACTCCGATCTCCCTCATTCACTATGCAGCAGAATAGTCTCCCGCCCTCCGGCATGCGCCTTCGA
>JALONE010000288.1 GCA_025455125.1 Bacteroidota bacterium | reverse complement strand
GCGCAGCCTGAAAGATGCGCTCAAGGCGAGCACAGACGAACAGACAGACCAGAAGACCGTACCGGTTCTTCATTGCTTTCAGAGCTGGAATACAGATCTCCGGCGCGAAGGGGATGGAGGCTCCGGCGGCAAACGGGGCGATGGTCCCGTCGTCATTCGTCCAGTCCTTCGAGGTTCCACGAGCACCATATGTGATGAACTGCCGTTTTTCTCCGTTGAAGAGCATCAATGTATCAGCCGGACCGTCACACGCCGTCAATCCCCAGATGAGCTCGGAATAATCATTCCAACCCCGCGGATTATCATAGCAGTATGCGCGATTTGCATACGTTGCACGGCGGGAGTTCTCGAAATAGTCGATCCCCCGGTCGCGCATGTACTCATCCTTGATGCCGCGGAAGTCGATCCAGACATGTGAGTACTGATGGCCGAACAGGGGGGGGAAACTCACAAACTCCTCCCCGTAATACTCATACCACTTGTAGTTCGAGACCCAGGAGTTCAACGCATCTGGCTGAATCGCATGTCGCTCTGCGCCGAGCGCCAGGATGTACATGACCATCGCTTCATTGTATCCATGCCAATCCATGTGATGAAATCCCCGCTCCGGATACCATCCGAGCGACATCAACGGCGGTCGGGGACACATCCAATCCCACTCGACGCGCGCGAACAAGGAATCTGCGTAGGCACGGATCTCTCGTTCTGCCGGGTTGTCTCGATCATAGTATCCGAGAACGAATCGCACGCCGGCCATCAACAAGCCGGTGTCGATGGAAGAGAGCTCGATCTCCGTGTTGAACCGGGTCCCGTCTTCATACTTGAGAAAATGATAGAAGAAGCCGCGGTTGCCGGCTGTGCCTAAGGCCTCGGGGCCTTGTGGAAGGCGATAGAGAAAGCGCAATGTGTTCAACGTGACGCTGGCGGCCTCATCCCGCGTGACGTAGCCGCGCTCGCTTCCGGCCGCATAGACACCCAGCGCAAAGCCGATAGCTGCGACGCTCGAGAACGTCCTCGTCGGCGCGCGGTCCGGCGTTAGTCCGGTTGCGTGATCGGTCGTTTCCCAGAACCAGCGGAAGGTATGCTCGGAAAGCGTGTCGAGGAATGGATCGGCTCGCAATTCATCGACCGAGATGGGCGGGGGTGAAGGCGGAATCCGTTGGGGCGTGTCGCACCCTTCCAGGAATCCGCTAACGCAGATGATGCAGACAACAAGCGTCTGGAATCTCATTTGATCGCGATCAGAGACTTGCGCGCAACGAACGACCCGGCTCGAAGCTCGTAAAAATAAACGCCGGAGGAAAGTCCAATCCCGTCAAAGACGACCTCGTAGCTTCCTGGGCGATATTCTCCTTCCGCGAGCGTACGGATCAGCCTGCCTGTGAGGTCATACACACGGAGCAAGACAGGGCCCGCTTCACCGACATCGAACCGGATGTGCGTTTCGGGATTGAATGGATTGGGATAGTTCTGGTGAAGCGCGAAGGTTGCGACCACCAACGGGGCATCCTCGACAACATCCGTAACCGGAGTGAACCCGGCGGCCGTCAATCCCTGTTGGATCGCGGGGATATCCATGAACCGATTCCACACCGATTCCGACCGATAGTTCTCGGCCATAATGGCGATCGGTCCCTGATCGATGCCGATGATATCGGGGTCCCACCAATCGAGGCCAAGGTGAAACGCGTCGCGGAATCCGTAGCCGGTCCAGATCTTCGCGCGATATTGATCGTAGAAATGGCGCAGCGTCGGAAGGCAGATCTCCGGAGCGAACGGGAGCGAGCCTCCTGCGGCCGTCGGCGCGATCGTTCCGTCATCGCTCCAGGCCGGTGGCGCGCCGCGTGCAATGTATCCGAATGCACCTCCCGTTCCCGGGCCATCACATGCCGTCAATCCCCACACAAGCGAGCTGTAGCCGGTCCGACCCGCGGGATTCGCAACGCAGTACGCCTGCTGAGCGAGCGTTGCGCGGCGCGAATTTTCCGCGTAGGTGATGCTGCGCGAGCGACACACATCATCGGCGATCGAACGGAAATCGATCCAGCAATGGGAGTACTGATGTCCGAACAGCGGCGGGAACGTGATGAATGTTTGTCCGTAATACGTCTGCCAGTTGTTGATGTATCCGTTCGTCCACGCTGTCCACGCGTTGGATGACAGAGCATTGGCCGGCGCTCCAAGGCCCAGGATGTACAGGATCATCGCTTCATTGTAGCCGATCCAGCGTGCGGACAGGAACCCGGATTCGGGTTGCCAACCCATGGTCAGCGACGCCTGACCGTTTCTCATCCATTGCCAGTCCATGCGGCGATAGATCGAATCGGCAAGAGCACGGAGCTCGGTCTCAAGCGAATCCGTACCGTCAAAGTACTTCTGCGCGTACAAGATCCCCGCCAGCAGCAATCCGGTGTCGATGGATGAGAGCTCGCAAGTCCCGGACCGGGTTGCCGTCGACATGTTGAGGAAATGATAGAAGAAGCCCTTGTAACCGATCGTTCCTGTCGTCGCGGTCCCCTGTGGTTTCGTCCAGAAGGTCTTCAGCGTCGTCAGCACGCGGTCGCGGACGGTCGCGCGCGGGATCCAACCCCGTTCCGCCCCGATGGAGATGGCGGTCAATCCGAAACCGACGGAGGCGATACTCGATGCGGAACCGATACTGCTTCGATCACGCACGAGGCCGTTGGCAGGATTCGCTTCGTACCAGAAGAAATCGATCGCAGTTCGTTGCAGGTAATCCAGGAACTCCTGGTCATTCGCAAATGCGGCGGGGGTGGCTTCCACCGTGTCCGATGCCGGTCCCTCAACATCCGAACCGTTGACGGCGCGGACGTAATAATAGTAGGCTTGACCGTTGCTGACGGTCAGGTCGGCGTGAGTCATTTGCACAAGCGGTGTGGGAGTGATCTTCGCATATCCCCCTGTGCGCGTCGTGGAACGATAGAGGTGATATCCCGCCACGGACGACGCGGTCAGCCAATCCCAGTGCAGGACAATGCTGCGATCGCCCGACCGAATGACGACACCGGTCGGCGCGGGGGGGAGCGTGGTATCCGGCTTCGTCACAAAGCGAATGTCGTCGACCCAGAGTGTATGCTGCACATTGTTCGTCGCCGCTTGACCGAAATTGATATCCTTGAAGTTGGAGAAAAGGAATCCGCCGCTTGTGTTGAACGCCGACGTCGGGATCGCTACGCGTTGCCACGTTGTCGTGTCGCCATCCACTCCGGCCGAGAGAAACG
>JALONE010000287.1 GCA_025455125.1 Bacteroidota bacterium | reverse complement strand
CTAGAAGCGGTCTCAAAAACCCAGAATTCACAAAAACAAGCGTTTCACGCAGCGACCGCAGCGGAAGCAACGATCGCAGCGGTAAGAAACGAGCACCTTGGGAAAGCGTTGCGGCCGCTGCCAACGTCGCGAACCTGCCTGCGTGACGCAGTCAGGCAGGCGCCGCGCAAAACATTTTTGAGACTGCTTCTACTCAGGTTTTCACAGCCATTGCAGCATCGCCGTTGCCAGCGACAGGAAGACCGTGATGCCGATGATGTCCTGGAACGCCGTCTCGAACGGACCGGCGGTAATGGCCGGGTCGAAGCCGAGTGAATGCGAGATCATGGGTGTCGCAGTGCCGACCATGCCCGAAAAATTGATGGCGATGAACATGGACGTGCCGACCACCGCGCCGAACAACGGGGTCCCGTGCCAGAATCCTGCGATGAGGCCGAGCACGAGGCCGCACGCCGCGCCGATGATGAGCGTCACAATGAGCTGCCGCCGCAGCGGGAGCCACCACCGTTTCGTGTCGACCTGGCCGGTGGCGATGCCGCGCACGATCATGGCCGCCGACTGCAGGCCTGTATTGCCCGAGATGGCCGAGATGATCGGCATGAAGGAAGCCAGGAGGATCACTTGCGAGAGGGTCTTGTCGAAGACGTGCACGACGACGCCGGCGATCAGCTGCAGCAGAAGCGTCATCATCACCCACGGCAGGCGCATAAGGGCCATGCGGGTCGGAGAGCGCTGGCCGACGGAGACGCTGTCGGTACCGGCCATGCGGGCCACATCCTCATCGTGTTCCTCTTTCAAGACGTCGACGACGTCGTCGATGGTGATGCGTCCGAGCAGTTTGCCGGCGGTGTCGGTGACGGGGAGCGAGACGATGTCGTACTTCGAAAAGATGCGGGCCACTTCTTCCTGGTCGACGTCGGGCGTCACGCTCCTATAGTCGGCGTTCATGATCTTGTACACGCGTTTGTTGGGCGCGTGCAGGAGCAGGTCGGGAAGCTGGACGGCCCCGATGAAGAGCCCGCTCTCGTCGACGACGTAGACGTTGTAAACGTGCATTTTCTCCTTCGCCAGCTTGCGGACGACGCGGATGGCCGCCTTGACCGTGTCGGTCTTCGACACGACGGCCATTTCCTTGGCCATCAGACCGCCGGCCGTGTTCTCGTCGTAGCGGAGGAGTTCCTCGACCTGTGACGAGTCCGCAACGTTCATCGTTTCGAGGACACTTTCGGCCTTCTCGTCGGACAGCTCGCCGACGACATCGGCCGCATCATCCGAATCCATCTCGCCGACGATCTCGGTCAGGCGGTCCTGGGCGAGATTGGCCAGGATGTGCTCGCGCGTCGGCTCGTCCAGGTCGAGCACGGCCGCCGACGCCACCTCGTTCGTCAGCATCCCGAAGACGTAGAGGGCATCCGCCATTTCGAGGCGGTTGAGGATGTGCGCGATGTCGCCCGGGACGAGGTCCTGGATGATGTTCAGGACGAGGTAGTCGGACCGCGACTTGACGAGATCTTCCAGGTCGCGCAAGAGCTCATCGTCGACCTCCAGCGTCTCTTTCTGGGGGACCGTCGTCTCGTCGATGGGGGTGTCGGTATCCTGTGCCATGTTGAGGTCCGTGATTGCGATGAAATCGTCAGCCCGGAATATTCAACCGCGAATGCACGCCAATTGACGCGAATGGTTTGGAAGGTCCATTCTCATGTGATCATTCGCGTACATTCGCGTTCATTGGCGGTTCGAATCCTTTCCTGCTTGGAAAGTACTCTTTCTTGCCTCGATATCCTTCGTCAGCCCCACGAATTCCTCCGGCGTCAGCTCCTCCGGCCGCCGGTCGGCGACGGGGCCGAGTTCGGCAATGATCTCCTTCGGAATGCCGGCATATCCAAGGCCGTTCCGCATGGTCTTCCGCCGCTTGCCGAACGTCCCGCGGACGACCGTTCGAAAGAGCACATCGTCGATCTCGGGAAGATCGTGCCGCAGGTCAAGCCGGACCACCGCCGAATCGACGTCGGGGCGGGGGTAGAAGCAGTTGCGAGACACGCCGAACAACCGCCGGGGAACGGCGTAATACCGGGCGAAGACGGACAGGATGCCGTACTCCTTCGTCCTCGGCTTGGCCACCAGGCGGGCCGCCACTTCGGCCTGGACCATGAGCGTCGCGTCGCTGATCAAGTCGCGTTGATCGAGCACCCAGAACAGAATGTCGCTCGTGATGTAGTAGGGGATGTTGCCGACGACGCGTAGCAACGGGCCCCTTCCAGAACTCATTCCATGAGCTTTTCGCGCGGTGCCCGCGGAGAAGGCGGCGAACGCGACGTGTTCGTTGTGGAAGGTGCCTGTCAACAGATCTCCCGCACTCACCTTCAGAATGTCTCCCTCGACGATCGTCACCCGACCGGCGAACTCTTCTTGCAGTCGCTCTACGGCCCGCCGATCCAACTCCACCGCCGTGAGCCGGCACGCATCCGCGAGAAGCCGCGTCAGTGCGCCAGGTCCTGGTCCGATCTCGACGACGTGATCGTCAAGCTTCAGCTCCAACGAAGCCACGATCTTCCGCAGGATGTTGTCGTCCTGGAGAAAGTTCTGGCCGAGATGTTTGCGAGGAGAGATCAAAGGGTGTAGAGAGGCGTGAGTATGGAGTATGGAGACTGAAGCGCGTTCGGACGTCGGGAATCTGAAGGGAGCTGTGGTGGTCAGTGATCAAAGAAGGGATTTCCAATGTGTCCGCTTTCCCATTGACCACCCGCCTGCCTCACTGTCGTTCGTTCGGCGGGCAGGTTCACTATTCACCATTCACCCTCACTGATGTCTCGTCCTTCGCTGCCTTCTCGGCACGGAATACACCCAATTTACATACGAAAACCCTCATTCCGCACGCTCTGCGTATTGCTTCTCCCTCAAAATCACCGCATTTTCGACATATGGCAAAAGTGACCAAGAGATCGGCACAGCCGCGGGTTTCCGTGGTCATTCCTCTTCTGAATGAGGAGGAATCGCTCCGGGAATTGCATCAGCGCCTGAAAGCGGTCTTCGCCCGCATGAAGTCGACGTACGAACTCGTGTTCGTGGACGACGGAAGCACCGACGGCTCCTTCAAGGTCCTGAAAGAGATCCATGCGGCCGACCCGAACGTTAAGGTCATTCGCTTTCGCAGGAATTTCGGGAAATCCGCCGCCCTCTCGGTGGCCTTCCGTGAAGTGGTGGGGGAATTCGTCATCACGATGGATGCCGACCTCCAGGACGACCCGGACGAGATCCCGGGC
>JALONE010000286.1 GCA_025455125.1 Bacteroidota bacterium | reverse complement strand
TATCTCTTCCCCGAGAATGCCCCGAAGCATGTGGAGGATCGCCGCCGGCTTCCCGTACGATGCGACGCCCCATGCGCCTCCTGGGTAGTGGAAGTCAGACCGACGCATGACCTCTCCTTCGCGGCCATCGCGCGCAAAACCGAGATAGCCGTCGAACCGTTCGCTGGGTTTCACCGAATCGGGGACGATCCCGCGCAAGGCCTCCACGGTGTGGAAGGTCGTTATTCCTTCGTCCATCCATCCGTGGCGCCGCTCATCGGTGTTCACGATCATCGGGACCCACATGTGTGCCTCCTCATGCGCGGTCACGCCAAGCAAGTTCATGTCGGAACCACGGTTGAAGTCACCGATGAGCGTCATCATGGGGAATTCCATTCCGCCCCCCATGATCCCGCCTCCTTCCACTGCGGTCATATGCGGCCACGGATAGGCGATGGAGGTGAATGCGGAGAGAACAGAGATCGATTGTTGCGTGTACTCGACCGAGCGTGCCCACCGAAATGCCTTCTCACGCCAGAATGCGTGCGCCATCGTGGCCTTCCCGTTGCCAAGCGTCGTCCGGGCTGCCTCCCAGATCGAAATCCGTGTGGCGATCCATGCGACATCGCGAACATTCTCTGCCATGAACTTCCAAGTCAACCAGCCGTTGAGCCCGCGTTGCGTGGCTTTGCCGAAGTCCTCCGGACCGACAATGCGAACCGTCCGATCGCTCGACTCCGCCCTCACCAGCCGAGCGAGAACGGTATCGGTCAGTGTCTGCTTTTTGTTCTGAAGGATCCCCGTTCCCCACACGAGCCAGTCATTCGGCATCTCGATCGTGTAGTCGTAGCGCCCGAAGCCGGAGTAGAACTCTGAAGCGCCAAGAAACTGGTCGTCCTGCCATCCCACGACGTCGTTGTAGACGAGCATTTGCGGATACCAATAGCCGATGAAGAAGAGGCTGTCGGTATTGTATCCCATGCGACCGCTGATGCCGGTTTGAGGGATCTTGAATGCATAATCGATCGCGAGGGACGCTGTTCCTCCAGGGACGAGCGGATTTGAGGGGATGACCGCGAGCGTTGTCCCGTTCACGAAGTACCGTGTCCCCGAGCGACCACCTTCTTCCGCACGTTCCCCGTTGACAGAAATGCGATTGAGCGTGTATCCCCCCGTTACTTCGGTCCGAATCACTCGCGCGGCTCCTTCTTTGTGAAGATTTTGCAGGAGTGAGATCCGGAGCGAACGAAGCGTATCGGGCGAGTTGTTGTGATAGACGATCTCCGCGATTCCTTCCAGGCGCTTTTGTCCTGGGAGGATACGCGCTTTGATCGTGTAGTCCGTTCGGTTCTGCCAGTATGCTGGACCGGGAATGCCAGCCGTTGTTCTGGTGCCCGATTTCACGGCTTTGAGGAATTCCTTATCAGGGATGACCGGATAGGGCTTAGGACGTTCGACCTGCGCGTTCAGAGGAAGTGCGAGGAGGATGAGGAGAGAAGCAACGAATGTTGATCGCATCAAGAGCACCTCGGTTGATGTTGGAGGTTGGAGCAGCATAGAGTTTACGCGCGGGCGCTGGTCGAGTTGCGGGTTTGACTTTCCCTCCAGGCTTTGGCAGATTGTACAACTCATTTGGAGAAGGTGCAATGAATCGAATTATGATCGGTTTGCTTCTCGCCATTTCGTCGTTCACGATGCTTGTTTCACAAGAACGGCCACGCGTGCGGGAACTCGGAATTGACATCGGCGTATTCAGGACCGGAACGCTGAACGCCATCACCGATGTCCCCGGCGTTCTGGTCGGTCACACGACCCTTGTCCGGGGGGATTCGATTCGGACCGGGGTGACGGCGATCCTTCCGCATGGCGGAAATCTCTTCGCCAGCAAGGTGCCCGCCGCGGTGTATGTCGGAAATGGATTCGGGAAACTGATCGGGAGCACGCAAGTTGAGGAACTGGGAGTGATCGAGACGCCGGTGGTCCTCACGAACACGTTGAGCGTCTGGACAGCGGCAGAAGGAGTCGTGGAGTACATGCTGGCGCTCCCGGAAAATGCTGGGGTCGGTTCGATCAATCCGGTCGTGGGGGAAACGAATGACGGCCATCTCAATGACATTCGGGGACGACATGTGACGCGCGCGGATGTCATTGCCGCGATTCAACACGCGCAGGGAGGGGAGGTGGAGGAAGGTTGTGTGGGAGCAGGAACCGGAACGGTCTGCTTCGGCTGGAAGGGAGGGATAGGGACGAGTTCGAGAGTGCTCCCGAAGAACATGGGGACATACACGGTCGGTGCGCTGGTCCAGACCAACTTTGGCGGGATCCTTGATGTCGCCGGGGTGCCGGTGGGGAAGGAACTGGGGAAGCATGCATTCAAGGAGCGTCTCGATGCGACTCGGGACGGTTCCTGCTTGATCGTGATTGCGACGAATGCGCCGCTCGATGCGCGGCAACTCAAGCGATTGGCGAAGCGCGCGACGTTGGCGCTAGGCCGAACCGGCTCGATGATGAGCCACGGGAGCGGCGACTACGTGATCGCCTTCAGCACAACGGGTGGGGAGCGCACGTCATTCGTTGAAGAGGAGTCTCTTACGCCGCTTTTCCAGGCGGTGGTCGAGGCGACGGAAGAAGCGATCCTCAATTCCCTGTGCAAGGCGACGACCACCTCCGGTCGACGCGGACGCACGGTCGAGGCGTTGCCGCTCGAAGACGTCAAGCGGCTTTTTGATGCATACGGAAGGTCGAAACAACGCTGATCCGGACTCCCGATGATCAGCGATTGGATTTCTTCGCGCGCACGATCTCGACCGAGCACGTCGCATGCATCGCCACTGCTTGGGAAACTGAGCCAAGGAGAAAACCGGCGACCGCTCCGTGACCATGCGAGCCCACCACGATCAAATCAGCTCCGAATCGTTCAGCGGCTTGGAGGATCACTCGTTTCGCAGCCCCCTCGATCGCAGCATGAGAAATGTTCAAGTCCGGCTGCCTCTTTTGGAAAAGGGCCGCTGCGCTCCTGGCGGCATCGATCGCCCTCCGTTCCGCGAGATCGATCGCAGCCTCGTGGCGCGTTGTCAATGGACCCATGATGGGGTCGTTTTCCAGATTGATGAGCGATGAGTCGAAGGCAGAGACGATGCGGACCTTGGTGCGAGGAGCGAAGGTTCGTCGCGCGAACTCCTTGACCATCGCCGTGCTGTGTGTTGAGCCATCTGTTGCAATGAGGATCTTCATGGCAATTGGCCCTCTCTTTTTAGTCCCCAATTCGTCCAGAAACAGCAAGAGGTTTGATCG
>JALONE010000285.1 GCA_025455125.1 Bacteroidota bacterium | reverse complement strand
ATGCGTCTCCTCGCCGAAGTGAAGATGTCCGACGACCGTGTGTTCGAAGAAGTGCACGACGCCGAAGCCGATCAACACCCAAATGGCCGCCCGTTCGCCGATGGCTTCGAAACTCGCCGGAATGAGTTTCAGGAATACCAATGCGAGGACGAATCCCGCACTGAGCGACAGCAATACTTCCTGGACCCGCTTCGGCCAATGGGACCGGGCAACAACGACCCCGCCCCCCAGCACGACGGCTGCGGCGGCGATGATCGCGAACAACATGATCTGTGCGTTCATTGTCAGCGCTTAAATGGTTTATCGAGATATCGTTTCGCTTCTTCGTGCGATCGTTCGTACTCCGGCATCATCAGCACCTTCTTGTATTGACCAATGGCGGGTGTGCGCCTCCCTTGGAGATCATAGATCAATCCGATCATCAGATTGGCCAGCGCCATGAAACCGGATGGCCCCTCCTTGTCCAATCCACGGCAGATGTCGTCGCACTCATACAGCTTCTTCAACGCTGCATCCAATCGCCCCGCTTGATACTCCGCTCGCCCAAGGTAGTAGGTGGCCTCACGGCCGTCATAGCGATCATACCCCGTTTGCTTCGATGAGTATCGCCGGTATATGTCCGCAAAGATCATCTCGGCCTCACCCAGCGCGCCGGTACTGATGAGGCATCGTCCGAGATACCGGTGGAAGATGGGATTGTTCGGATACGTGCGGTTCAATGAGCGGGCGAGTTCGAGGGCCTTCGGAAAATCCTTCTCGAACATGAAGTAGTTCTGCATCAGGAAGTACGTCGCCTCTACGCGCGCGTATTTCGCATTCTGCGACGCCTGTCGAAGCTGTTCGAGTCCCTTCACCCGGTCCCCGCCCGGAAAGAACACCATCACCGGCTTGACGATGGGGTACTTGTCGGGGATAACGGATGCATAGTAGTTATAGATCCCGATCCCAAGCAGAACGTCGTAGTTCGTCGGTTCGAGTTCATATGCTTTTCGCACCAAGGGAAGCGCCACCAGACCATCGTTCGCGGCCCCGACCCACTTTCCTCTGTTCGCACGCAAGCGACCGCGGAATCCAACAGCGCCGCCTTTGAAGAACAGCGCGGTGACGTCATTTGGCTCCTTCTCCAGACGCCGCTCGCACATCTCGACGACAACCTCGAGCATCTCATAAAGTTTCTCGTCGTCCGATTCATCGTCGAAATTGCTGATGATCCGTTCCCATTGGATCATCGCGCGGAAGAAGTGTCCCGCCGGATG
This sequence comes from Bacteroidota bacterium, assembly GCA_025455125.1. Taxonomy (GTDB): domain Bacteria; phylum Bacteroidota; class Ignavibacteria; order UBA10030; family UBA10030; genus JAKAJH01. The sequence continues at coordinate 3,897 of JALONE010000285.1, read as the reverse complement.
ATCAGGCTGAGCTCGGATCACTTCGGCGAAGGTCGATTCCGCTGCGGAGAATTCGAAGTTATAGATCTGATCGATGCCGCGCTGGACCATCCGGTCAACGCGCGGATCGACGATCCACTGGGCGTCGGAGGTCGCAACGGCCGATCCGAGGAACAGCGCGAGGAGTGGGATCAGGCGAGAAAAGCACTGAACGAAGGATCTCACAACAGCCTCTCGAGAAAGTACTCTTTGAGGCGCGATGCAGGGATCCGTTCCTGTTGCATGGAATCCCGTTCACGCACGGTCACTGTCTGGTCCTGCATCGTCTGCGAGTCGACCGTCACGCAATACGGGGTCCCCGCCTCATCCTGTCGCCGATACCGCCGGCCGACGGCACCGCTGTCATCGTAGAAGACGCGGAAGTACTTCCGCAGATCTGATTCAATGGCGTGGGCTGCTTCGGGCATTCCGTCCCGGTTGACGAGCGGGAAGATCGCAACCTTGAGCGGTGCGAGCTTCGGATGCAGGCGCAGAACGGTCCGGAGCTCCGATGTCCCTTCTGCCGTGGGTGCCTCTTCTTCGTGGTACGCATCGACCAGGAAGGCCATGAAGGATCGGCTTGCCCCGGCGGATGTCTCGATCACGAACGGGACGTATTTCTCCTTCGTCTCTTCGTCGAAATACCGCATCCCCTTGGACGAGAACTGTTCGTGACGCGACAGATCGAAATCGGTTCGATTATGGACTCCTTCGATCTCGCCCCAACCGAACGGGAATTGGTACTCGATGTCGTACGCGTCCTTGGCATAATGGGCCAGCTTGTCCTTTGGATGCTGATGCCACTGCAGTCGCTCCGCACGCATGCCGAGGTCTTTGAACCATTGCATCCGCTCGGCGCGCCAGTATTCGAACCAGTTGTCGTCCGTTCCCGGCCGCACAAAGAACTGCATCTCCATCTGTTCGAATTCGCGCGTGCGGAACAGGAAGTTCTTCGTGTTGATCTCGTTCCGGAACGCTTTGCCGATCTGTGCGATGCCGAACGGCAACTTCTGACGAGAGGCTGACTGAACGTTGAGGAAGTTCACGAAGATTCCCTGCGCCGTCTCGGGACGGAGATAGACCACAGCCGAAGAATCCTCGACCGGGCCGACGAACGTCTTGAACATCAAGTTGAACTTGCGCGCTTCGGTGAAGGTCCCTTTTGCTCCGCACGCCGGACACGTCAGCAACGGGATGAGCGCCGCCGCCTCTGCATCCGTCGACGTTCGCGCGGCGAACTCCGCCTCGATCGTTTCATCCTTCTGCTGGCCGGCGAACCGCTCCGGCTCCAGCTCGCGCAGCACCTCCTTCTTCCGCTTCAGCGACAATTCCTCGAACAGCACATCAATGCGGTACCGCGCCTTGCACTGACGGCAATCGACCATCGGGTCGGTAAAATTCTCGACATGACCGGACGCTTCCCAAACACGCGGATGCATCAGGATGCTGGCATCGACTCCTTCGACATTCTCGCGAAATGTCATGCTCTTCCACCAGGCCTGCTTGAGATTGTTCAGCATCTCAACGCCCAATGGACCGTAGTCCCAACACCCATTCAGTCCCCCGTAGATCTCGCTCGACTGAAACACAAAGCCGCGCCGCTTCGCAAGCGATACGAGCTTGTCCATCAACTTTCCGTTCTCACCCGATGCCGGTTTGTTCTGTGCCATACGTCCCTTTGACAGTGATGCTTCAATGCGAATCTATCGTCCACGAAACGAGGCGGACCTCTTCTCGAGAAACGCGTTCGTTCCTTCCTTGAAATCCTCCGTGCCGCAACATCTCCCGAACAAGGAGGCCTCGAGTTCCAATCCTTCGGTCAGGGGGAGCTGAGCGATCGCCTGCACCGCTTGAAGAGCATGCTTGACCGCCACCGGACCGCGCTCCAGGATCTTCTGCGCGATCACTCTGGCCGACGGGAGCAACTCGGCAGCCGCGACCACCCGGTTGACCAAACCGATGTCTGTGTTCCCCCGTATCCGGGAATCGTCGCCAACGCCACCTCGGGTTGTCCGAACTTCGCCGTCTCCGCCGCAATCCGGATATGACACGCCAGCGCCATCTCGCATCCTCCGCCGAGTGCAAACCCGTTCACCGCCGCGATCACCGGCTTGCCAAGCGTTTCAATGCGCGAGAAGATCTCCTGTCCCTTCTCTGCGAAGCGTGTCCCCGTTCCCGCGTCGAGCGCGGCGAGTTCCTTGATATCCGCCCCGGCAACGAAGGCTTTTTCTCCTGCACCGGTCACGATCACCGCACGAACTGACTCATCCACCTTGAGCGCCTCGAAGACATGCCGCAATTCATCCAGCACCTGCGCGTTGAGCGCATTCAGCTTCTCCGGACGGTTGATGGTCAGCGTCGCGATCCCGTCTGTCGTCTCCACTCGAATCGTCTCGAACGTCATGGTCCTCTCCCTCCTCATGCCTAAGCGATCTCAACCCGGCTTTGATCCCCGATCATGAACCGATGCACGCGGGGTTTGCCCGCCGATTCCACCACTTCAACGTCATTTCCGAGAATGCTTCCTTCGATGCGAATGCCGACATTCTGGATGCGGCAATCGCGAAGGACGATGCTGTATTCGACCTCGCTGTTCCGAATGTGCGTCCGGTCGCCGATGGAACTGTACGGGCCGATGTAGCTGTTCTCGACCACTACATCGCGTCCGATGATCACCGGTCCGCGAATCTTCGAATTCCCGATGCGCGCGCCCGGCTCGATGATCACGCGGCCCGCGACGTCCGACGCCGCGTCGACGGTTCCTTCGTTCCGGGGTTCGATGCTGTCGAGGATCAATCGATTGGCCTCCAGGAGGTCGGACGGCTTTCCCGTATCCTTCCACCAGCCGGTGATCTCCGTATACCCGACCGTGAACCCTTGTTCGATCAGATAGGTGTGAGCGTCTGAGATCTCGAGTTCACCCCGCGCGCTCGGCTTGAGGCTCCTGACCGCCTCGAAAATGTGTGAATCATACAGGTAGATGCCCGCAACTGCGAAGTTGCTCTTGGGAATACTCGGCTTTTCCTCCACACGCACGATCCGTCCATCTCGGATCTCCGGCACGCCGAACCGTTCGGGATCCTTCACACGCGAAAGCGTCAGATAGCAGTTGCACCCGCTCCTCTCAAACTCGTCAATGAACCGTTTGACGCCGCCGACAAGCATGTTGTCGCCCAGATAGAAGAGGAACTTGTCCCCGGCGACGAATTTCTCGGCAAGGCCGACCACCTGTGCGAGACCGCCGGGAGTCTCCTGCGGGATGTACGTGATCCGCACGCCCCAACGCGAACCGTCCCCGACGTATTCGGGCACTTCAAGACTGTCGGCATTGTGCACGATCCCGATCTGCTTGATGCCGGCATGAACGGCCGCTTCGATCGAATAGAACAGGATCGGCTTGTTTGCGATCGGAATGAGGTGCTTGTTCTGCGTGTGCGTGATCGGGCGCAATCGGGTGCCGCGTCCGCCGCTGGCGATAAGTGCTTTCATACGATCCCTGTTCTGGAGTTCATTTCGTTCGGAAGATCTTCCGCATCCGTGCGATCTGAGCGGGTTTCAGCCGCCTCATCGACGCGGCCAGATCGACCGCCATCGCACCCATCACGCGATACAACTCGTCGGCGGCCGGAGCCTTTCGCCTGAGGACGTTCCGATGGGCGTGGATCGTTTCAAGCGAACCGCGGGCAACGGGTCCGGTCAGCGCAGAGCCAGCGCCTCGCTCGAATGCCGTTCCAATGCTCTCTTCCATCAATCGTCGGAAGTCCCCGGGACGGAATCCTGTGAGCCGCTTCGTCAGGCCGGCACCCGCACCCACGAGGACAACGGCATAATTCGAAAACAGAACGCAAGCAATATGATACAGAATTTTCTCCTCTTTTG
>JALONE010000284.1 GCA_025455125.1 Bacteroidota bacterium | reverse complement strand
GGAGGAGCATGTTGTCCATTCCCGTGAGACCGACGGCGTTGCCGCTGTTCGTATTGATGAGATTGACGATCTCCTTGTTCAGCTTTCCCGCGAGGACCATGAGCACGGCATCCAGCATTAGGCTGTCGGTGTACCGCTGGCCGTCGACGAATCGAGTCTGCAAATTCAATCGCGAAGCCAGGTCAGTGATCTCCTTGCCGCCACCGTGAACGATGATGATGTTGATGCCGATCTTGCGCAGGACGGTGACATCCTTGGCAAACGTCGACTTCAGTTGGTCGTCCGTCATCGCTGCACCGCCGTATTTGATTACGAACGTCTTTCCCTCGTAGGTCTGGATGTACGGCAGTGCTTTGACCAGCACCTCTTCTTTCGTGTGTGTGTCGATGGGCGTCATGCTCAGGAACGATAGCTTGCGTTGATGTGAATGTAGTCCTTTGTCAGGTCGCACGTGTAGAAGATCGCTTGTGCCGTCCCTTGGTTCAGGTTGACCTGAACGACGATGTGGTCTTTGAGGAGCTCGACCTTCGCCTTGTCTTCATCCAAAACGATCTCGTACTTGCGGCGAAGGATCGGGAGACCGTTGAACCCGATCTCGACGAGGGCCGGATCGAAATCGATCCCGGAGCGGCCCACCGCGGCGATAATGCGGCCCCAGTTTGCGTCAGCACCATGGATGGCGGTCTTGACGAGGTTGGAGTTGGCGATGGTGCCTGCGGCGCGCTCGGCGGCTTCTTCCGACGAAGCACCGAACACGTGGATTTCGACAAGCTTCGTAGCGCCCTCGCCGTCCCGCGCAATAAGCTTCGCGAGATGTATCAGGACGTATTCAAGCGCGGACGTGAATTGCCTGAACGCGTTTGTCCCGGACGTGATCACGGCATTGCCGGCTTTCCCGTTGGCCAGGACGGCCATCATGTCGTTCGTGCTCGTGTCGCCGTCGACGGTAAGTCGATTGAAGGAGACGCGATTCGCTGTGGTGAGTGCTTGCTGCAACGCCGCGGGTTCGATGGCGGCATCGGTAGTGGCGAATCCAAGCATCGTTGCCATGTTTGGGGCGATCATGCCCGACCCTTTTGCGATGGCGCCGATCGTGACGGGAATCCCGTCGACGGTGAATCGTACCGCGATCTCCTTTGCGAACGTGTCCGTCGTCATGATGGCCTCTGCCGCGTCCGCACTCCCGGTCGTCGTGAGCGATCCGGCAAGATGCGTGATGCCGACAAGGATCTTGTCGATCGGGAGATACTGACCGATCACGCCGGTCGAGGAAACGAGCACTTCAGAGCGGGGGATGTTGAGCGTGGCAGCTGCGGCGTCTACCATTGCCCACGCGTCCTGCATGCCGCGATCTCCCGTGCACGCATTCGCGTTGCCGCTGTTCACAACAATGGCGCGGCAGGCAGATGAACGCGCAAGTTGTTCTTTGTCGACCAGGACAGGGGCAGCCTGCGTCTTGTTCGTCGTGAACACGGCGGCAGCAATGGCAGGTGTCGGCGAATAGATGATCGCGAGATCCTTTTTCGCCTTCCGAATTCCAGCGTAGAGTCCGCCGGCGAGAAAGCCGACTGGTGCGGTGATACCGCCCGGGATCTCGCTGATGGGCAAAGAATCGTTCATTGCAGTCCTTCAGGTTCTTCAAATCCGAACATCAGATTCATGGTTTGCACCGCTTGTCCCGCCGCGCCTTTGACGAGATTGTCGATCGCGGACACGACGATGAGCTGATCGTTGCGTTCGTACAATTTCCAAGCGACGTCGATGAAGTTGGTGTTGGCGACGTTCTTGATCTCCGGCATCGACGACAGGAGCCGAACGAATGAGGCGTTCGCGTACGCGCGCTGCATCACCTCCTGGATCTCGGATTCGCTTGCCGGACAGGCGAGTACTGCCGTGGTCGTCGTCAGGATTCCCCGCGTGATCGGAATCAGGTGAGGGATGAACGCAACGGTGGTTTTCGTGCCCGTAAGCAGGGAAAGAGCTTGCTCGATCTCTGGCGTATGCTGATGAACGCCAACCTTGTATGGGCGGACCGACTCATTCACTTCGGCAAAGGACAGCTCTGTCGAAGCGCTTCGTCCTGCCCCGGAGACACCGGAAAGCGAGTTGACCACGATGCCATGTGGTTTGACGATGCCAGCCTTGAGAAGAGGAATGAGCGGCAGGATCACGCTCGTCGGATAGCAGCCTGGATTCGAGACAATGGATGCCGTCCGCAGTTCAGTTGCGTTCCATTCGGGAAAAGCATAGACGGCAGATTGAAGCAATTCGACGGCGGTGTGGGGGCGTTTGTAGTACATTTCATAGACCGCAGGATCCTTCAGCCGGAAGTCCCCGCCGAGGTCCACGATTCGGACGGTGTGATTCAACAACGTCGGCACGAGATGCATCGCCTCACCCGAGGGAAGCGCCAGGAAGACAAGGTCGGATCCGGCGACGGCGTCCGGGAAAAAGGCTTCAAAGATCCTGTCGAGCCGTCCGCGGAGATGGGGGAATACATCTCCAACGGGCTTGCCGGCGTTGGAGGCGGCGAAGAGCCGACCCATGCGCACGCGCGGGTGACGCAGGAGGATCCGGATCAACTCTCCCCCCGAATACCCCGCCGCACCGACAATGGAAACCGTTATTGTTGTCGTGTTCATTTATACATAAATATGCATCTTCTTGTATATATATGCAAGTTGATTCTTGAGCCTGAGGACAATCTTCGCTATTTTGCAGTCCGTAATCCCTGCCCGCCTCAATGAGTCTCCCTAGGCGGGCGCAATCAACAATCAACAATCATCAATCTTAATTGTTTTCCCATGGGTTTCACCTGCGGCATCGTCGGCCTTCCCAACGTCGGCAAATCGACGCTCTTCAATGCTATCACCTCAGCCGGGGCGAACGTTGCGAACTATCCCTTCTGCACCATCGATCCAAACGTCGGCGTGGTCCCGGTCCCGGACGTCCGGCTCGAGCGGCTCGCCGCCATCTACAAGCCGCAGAATGTCGTTCCGACCACGCTTGAATTCCTGGACATTGCCGGGCTGGTGAAGGGGGCGAGCCAGGGGGAGGGATTGGGGAATCAGTTCCTCTCGCACATCCGGATGGTGGATGCCATCGCGCATGTGGTCCGATGTTTCGAGGACGAGAACATCGTGCATGTGGACGGAGCGATCGATCCGGCCTATGATATCGAGGTCATCGAAACGGAACTGATCTTGAAGGACCTCGAGACGGTGGAGAAGAAGCTCGCAGATGCCGAGAAGCGGTCCCGCTCCGCCGACAAGAAGGCGAAGCTGGAGATGGATCTGTATGCGCGCG
>JALONE010000283.1 GCA_025455125.1 Bacteroidota bacterium | reverse complement strand
CCGCGGAATCGGCACAATCCTGCGCGCCACTTGCTGTGTGAGCGTCGAGCCGCCGGAACGGACCCGGAAGGAAATCAGGTTGGTCCAGACCGCACGGGCGACCGAGAGGGGATCGATCCCCACGTGGCTCCGAAACCGATGGTCCTCGATGGCAACCACGGCGAGCCGCATCTCCGGTGCGATCTCGTGCAACGGTTTCCAGACGCCGCGCCCTTGCTCATCATTCAAGAGGGTCCGCAACGGGATCCCTCGCCGGTCCTCGACGCGCACGGATACGACCGAGACGGGAGCGAACAGTTCCTGCGGCAGCGGGATGAGGATCGAGACCGTGAGAACGACAAGCGCCAGCAAGATGCCGGCGCCTGTGAGCCGTTTCAACGTCTTACTGAGGTCTGCCTTCGTCATTCGATGCGGAGTTTCCCTGACATGCCTTGTCCAAACACCTCTGGTTCGTACATCCCCTCCGCGTGCACGCCCGGGTGACCGAAGTTGCCAATTCCCGTCGCGCGAACCATGTACGTGATCGAATGAACGCCCGCGGGGAGATAGTCGGCAAAGAACAGCGCCTTGTCGTCGTTGAATTCCCGGTGGCGGAACGGATTCCTCCACCACCATTCATCGCGTCCTTGCTCATCCGGCGGCATCGTGGCTTCGGTTCGGAATGATGCTTGCACGATCTCGAATCCCGCGGGGACCGGATCTTCGACGACGATGAAACTTCGGTCCTGTGCCGTCGCGACCGTCAGACGGATGCGGACAACCGCTCCGCTCTTGACGATGTCCGTTCCGGACTTGTCGCGGCTTGCTGACTCCAATTCCCGCGTCACCGTGATCCCTTCTTCGCGAACCGCCGCTTCCGCCTTCGGGTAGTACTGCATTCGGACGCCGTAGTACAATCGTCCGGTGCCGGTCTTCAAAACGTCAATCGGATAGTTCACGCCGAGTTGGAGTTCTCCGATCGGGAGGGACTTCCGTGCTGTCGTTAGTGAACGTCCTTCGAATGTCGCCTGGAGAGCCGTTCCCCCTGCAAACTGCAGCTCCGCGGTGAATCGCGGTTCTTCCTTTTCGTATGCGCGGAAGTACGCCGCGAGTGCATCGACGACATACAGGTTCTCCTGCGTCGTTCGCCAGCAACCTTTTCGGCGGGCTTCCAGCAGCCAACGGACCACTTTTGGGAAGATGGCATTCTCCGGCTGGGATTCCACAAGCGCATGCAGGATCAATGCGGTCGTCCGGGTGTTCGAATGGAATGCCCAGTACATGCCCCGTGTTTGCGATTCCTCGAAGTGCGCGGTGGTCGGCGCAACTTTGGCCTTGTTCATGAGGTCCCGCACAAGCTCGTCGATCATCGCGCGATTCCCCTTCGCCGCATGAAGCGCGCGGAGCAGGTAGGCGCGTGCAAAGAGGGGCATCTGCTCCCGCTCGCGGTACATCCGTTCCATGTGTCCGAAGTCGGGTGATCCTTTCACCGCCAACGCGTAGACCGCAAAGGCATGCGTGCAGTACCAGACTTCCTTCGAATAGAGCGTCGAATGGTAACGCCCGTCCAGGACGTCGCGCAGATAGCGGTAGCCCTCTTCCAGCACACGGTCACTCACGGTGTAGCCGTTCTGTTTCGCGCGGATGAGCGCGTACATCGTGAACGCCGAAAGATAGGGCCATGTCTCGTCGGTGTTCTTCCAGTATGCGAATCCTCCGTCCCATCGCTGGAATTGCGGGATCTCATCGAGCATGCGCTCGACCACCTGCCGATAGTCCTTCCCCCTCAGCGGTTCAAGCTTGAAGGCTTCCACGAGTTCCCGCGCCGCGATCAGCGGAAGTACGCGTGAAATGCGTTGTTCGAGACATCCGTACGGATAGTCGAAGAGATACGACACACCGCCGGCGAGTCCGACCATCGCCGTGGAAGCGGCCGTGAATTCGACCGATCCGATGTCGCGATGGATGTCACGCGGGATCTGCAGCTGCTCCCGCTTGCGCGCATCGACCGTCGATTCATACAGCGCCACGGTTTCCCTGGTGCGCGGCACGATGACCGGGATCTTCCACTGCAGGCCGTCTGCGTCATTCTCGCTCGTTGCTCGAAATGTGAACACCGCAGTCCCGACACGCTCGGCGGCCAACGCGCTTCGGACCTCGCGTGATTCTCCCGGCGCCAGCGCGAACGTCACGGTATCCTTTCCGCGCGCCGAAAGCCCTTCGACCTTCGTCACCAGTGTCACCTTCGTCCGCTTGTTCGAATGATTGATGGCGACGACGCCCCCTTCGAACGAATCCCCGACACGCACGAAGCGCGGGAGCGATGGTTGGAGGAGCAACGGCTTGCTGACCCGAAGGTCCGATTCGCCGTACCCGAATTCCGACGACGTGGTCTGTCCGACCGCCATCAGTTGAAACGAGGTCAGGTTATCCGGGAGCTTGAATGTGACGACCGCTATTCCTTCGGCGTTCGTGATGATGGACGGATTCCAGTATGCGGACGGACGAAAGTCCTTTCGCACTCCCTCGGCATCAACTGCATCCTTCGCGGCCATTTCCATTCCGCCGCCGCCGGGATCCTCTCCCTTCTCATCGTAGTTCCGTTGCTGGATCAGATGGATGCGCGATTCCGTGGTACGCACGGCGAGACCTCGTTCGGCGTAGAAGGTCCGGAACGGATCGGCCATGCGATAGCCGATGAGATTCAATACGCCGAGATCCGCAACGCTCAGCGCAAGTTCCGCCGGAACGGGCGTTCCATCCCGTTTCACCGACTTCAGCGTCACCGACACCGTATCTCCCGGACGGTACTCCTTCCGCTCGGTGCGCACCTCGATGCGCAAGCGCCGCTCTTCCGGGCTGATCGAGAGCGATGCATACCCGATCTTGAACGACGGCCTTCCGACATCCGCTTCACGCGTCGCGGCGACGCCTTCTACGCGCCCTTGAAGCAAGACAACCGACACGAACACATTCGGCAAGTCGTCCTTCGCGATCGGGATCTCGAGTTGCGGAGCGCTGCCAACGAGCGTTGTGGTGTATTGACGCAGGATCCCCTCGCGTTCGATGGAAACGAGCGCGGGGGCTTTTTCGTACGGGGATTTCACGAGAACCCGGGCGACATCACCCGGCTGATATTTCTCCTTGTCCGTCACGAGCTCGATGCGGTCCTCATCCTTCCGTTCCCACGCGACGTACGAAGAGCCGGTGACATAGAAATATGCATTCGTGACAACCTCGTTCCCTCGCTTATCTTTTGCCGAGGCCTCGAAGAAGTAAAGCCCCGCCTCCTTCGGACGGTACGATGTCTCGACGGGGGTCTTCTTCGTC
>JALONE010000282.1 GCA_025455125.1 Bacteroidota bacterium | reverse complement strand
CGCCAGCGCATCGCGGATGTCGAACTTGGCGTCATGCTCGTTGGTGCGGAATTCGTCGAGCAGCTCCTGAAGGATGTCCCGCTCGCTCCCGATCCGGACGTCGGCCGGAATGCCGTCGATCACCACTGTGTTCTTGCCGAACAGCTTCATGTCAAATCCGAGCTTCTGCAATTCGGGAAGCAATTCCTTGATCAGCGAATAGTCGCTCGGACTCATGTCGACGGTCTCGGGAAAGAGCAGCTGCTGTGTCGCCGGCAACGCGTTCTCAAAATTCGCCTGCGCACGCTCGTACAGGATGCGCTCGTGCGCCACATGCTGGTCGACGATCATCAGCCCGTTCCGCACTTGCGCAACGATGTACTTGTTGTGCACTTGCCAGACCGGCCGCTGCTCGCTTCCCCCCAGTCCTTCCTCGCGGCCCCGATTCTCCAGAATACGTCCGGAGGCGGGGAGCGTCCGCGGAGGAATCGCGCTTCCATCCTGCGTCTCCGAACGGCGCTCGAACAACTCTTCGAAATTCACGAACGCCGATTCCTGCTGGGGCATCGGGTGCGCGGGAAACGGGATCACCGTGGCCGCCTCACGCGGAGCGCCGGCAAACGGGTCGTCGGCGGTCGGAGAAGCGAAGCGGAACTTCCCTTCCGCGTCGTCAACCGCATTCCCTTCCCGGAAATTCATGGTGGGAACAAGGTTGTGCTTGGCGAGCGCCTTCCGCACGACGGACAGGACGAGCCGATAGACGTCCGATTCGCGTTCGAACTTCACCTCCATCTTGGACGGATGGACATTGACGTCCACATGGCATGGGTCAAGCTCCAGGTTCAGGATGAAGAAGGGGTACGCACCATGATGCAAGAGGTGTTCGAATGCCTGGAAGACCGCATGGTTAATCATGCGGCTCATGATGAAGCGATTGTTGAAGAAGACGAACTGTTCCACGCGACTCTTGCGGCTGAAATCGGGCCGGCCGATGAATCCGCGGATGGCGAGGATGTCGGTCGTTTCCTCGATCGGGATCAGCGCCTCCGAGAGCGCCTTCCCGAAGATGTCGGCCAAGCGCTCGCGGATCGGCTTCACCGTGAGGTCCATCAGCGTCTCGTCGTCGCTGACGTATTTCCATTCCACGTTCGGGAATGCGATGGCCATCCTCGTCACGACGTCCGTTATGTTCTTCAGTTCCGTCTGCCGTGTCTTGAGGAAGTTTCTCCGCGCAGGGGTGTTGTAGAAGAGGTTGCGGACGGTGATGGAAGTCCCGCGTTCATGCGCGGTCTTCGATCGCTCCTTCTCCTCGTTGCCGTCGATGCGGACCAGCGTGGCGACATCGTCCGAATCGCGCCGCGTCTTGAGTTCGACCTGCGCAACGGCCGCGATCGAAGCGAGCGCTTCGCCACGGAAACCAAGCGTGCGGATCCGCTCGAGGTCTTCGGCGGCGAACACTTTGCTCGTGGCATGGCGCCGGAATGCGAGGATCGCATCCGTTTCGCTCATCCCCTCCCCGTTGTCAACGACCTGGATGAACGATTTCCCTGCTTCCTTGACGATGACGGTGACACGCGTGGCGTTCGCGTCGAGAGCATTCTCAACGAGTTCCTTGACGACGGATGCCGGACGCTGGACGACCTCGCCCGCGGCGATCTTGTTCGCCAGTTCCGCCGTCATAATATGGATCTTCCCAAGGGACATTCGTCGTCATCCGCGCAGGCGTACGCCCAAACCGGGCTCGGTCGGGAGGAGGATCGTTCCGCCGTCGAACTTCACCCCTTCATATGGATCGTTCGTTGTCAACATGCTTCCATCCAGGTCCACATAGTCGAGCAACGGCGTCAGATGGGCGCCCGCCGTGATGCCGATCGAGGTCTCGATCATGCAACCGATCATTACCTTCATGCCGCACGCTCGGGCCGTGTTCACCATCCGCATCGCCTCACGCAAGCCGGTGCACTTCATCAGCTTGATGTTGATGCCATCGAAGGCACCCATCAGTTTGGGAACATCCGTGAGGCGCAGAGAGTTCTCATCCGCGATCAGCGGGATGTTGACCCGTTCGCGCACCCAAGCCGTCCCGGCAAGATCCGCCGCGGGCATTGGTTGCTCGATGAACTCCACCCCCTCCTGCTCGAGCCACGTGATCCGCTCAACAGCCAGCTGACGGTCCTTCCATCCCTCGTTCGCGTCGACGCGAAGGGGCTTCTTCGTCGCCCGACGGACCGCAGCCATGATCTCCCTGTCGTTCTCGCCACCGAGTTTGATCTTCAGAATGGGGAACGCTTCCGCTTCGTGCACCTTCTGTTCGATCACGTCGGGCCGATCAATGCCGATGGTGAACGATGTCGCCAGAGCGCGTCCCGGTTCCAGTCCCCAGAGTTTCCACAGCGGCAAACCGACCTTCTTTCCGATCCAATCATGGAGCGCGAGGTCGATGGCGGTCTTCGCAGCGGCATTGCCCGGGACGGAGAGGTCCAGAGCCCACAGGATCGACTCAAGCGCGAACGGATCCTGGATCGCGTTCAGGTTCAGATTCCGGAGAAACTGCTCGACCGTTTCCACCGATTCGCCGTAGCGCGCGATCGGGGCCGCCTCACCCAGGCCGACGATGCCGTCCTGCTCCAGCCGCACAACGACTACCCGGCGCGAGGCGGAAGATCCGCGTGCGATCGTGAACGGATGCTTCAACGTCAACTCGTAGACAGTCCATTCAAGTTTCATGCTGTTGTCGCCGCATTCTCTGTGGTGAGCGAGGATCCCGAGAACAACGCATCAACGAAAGCCGCCCGATCGAACACCTGGAGATCGTCGATCTTCTCGCCGACGCCGATGAACCGCACCGGCGTTTTGAGATCATGACTGATCGCGATGACGATCCCGCCTTTCGCCGTTCCATCCAACTTTGTCAATACCAGTCCGGTCACGTCGACTGCATCGGTGAAGTGTCGAACCTGCTGAAGACCATTCTGTCCCGTGGTGGCGTCGAGAACAAGAAGCACCTCATGCGGGGCACCGGGGAGGCGCTTCTCCATCACGCGGCGGATCTTCTTCAGTTCCTCCATCAGGTTCTGCTTCGTATGGAGCCGGCCCGCGGTATCGATGATCACGTCATCGGCATTGCGGGCAATGGCGGCGTTGATCGCGTCGAATGCCACGGCCGCAGGATCGGAGCCCTGCGACTGTTGGATGATCTCCACCCCCGCGCGCTGCGCCCAGATCTCGAGCTGTTCATTCGCCGCCGCTCGAAAGGTGTCCGCCGCGCCGATGACCACCCTGAATCCCGCGCGCTTGTAATTGTGCGCGAGCTTCCCGATGGTCGTCGTCTTTCCGACACCATT
>JALONE010000281.1 GCA_025455125.1 Bacteroidota bacterium | reverse complement strand
TCCCAGTCCGCCGAAACAATGACCGAATTCGTGGACGTAGACGTAGTCCATCTGCCATTCCTGTCCTGGCTGATCGACCTTCGTGTAGGTTGTCGTGTAAAGGTTGAAGATCCCGCCACCGCCGTAGCGATCGTCGCTCACGAGGATGGTGATGTAGTCGTAGGGCACCGTGCCCGCGATGTCCCGGATCGCCTTGTTCTCCTCGGTCAACACGTAGCGAGCGGAACCGAAGGTGTTGTACATCGTGCCGAGCGCGGTCTTCTTCCACACGTTCTTATCGGGCTTGTCGATGCCCGAGTCGTCCGAAATGACCTCGATGGCGCGGACGTTAAAATCCTTCTTGTGCTTCGTGAAGGGGGGCGTGTTGAATAAGACGTCGGCGAAGTGCTTCGCATCCTTGCGGAACTTCTCCATATCTGCTGCTGCGTATCCGTCGCCGATGATGAGCAGGTCCACCTTCTTCTCCGGTGCACCGTTGCTCATGATGTCGAATGCTGCAAACGTCTGCTTTCGCTTTTCGCGATTCACCTGGGTCGGATCGTTCGGATCGATGACCGTGGTGAAGAAATCGCGGAAGGTGTTCTTCTCTCCCGCCGCGACGAATCGGTCCCGGCGTGCGATGGTGACCTTCACCGGGGCCTTGGGCATCGGAAAACGGACCGACTCGTGGAAGGTCCGCCAAATGCCGTTCAGCGCCTCTTCCGTCGTCTGCCACTCGTTGAAGATGGTGGAATAGCCGCGCGAGTAGATCATCGTGTTCGTCGCAAGATCGGTCACGGTCACGAAGTAGTCGCCGAGGTTGAGTTCATCCAGCAACACCGTACGGCTTCCGGCCCATGGACCGTCTTCGTACACCTTGTCGAGGGTGATCTGTTCCTGGCCTTTGACGCCGAAGTGGTGGTAGTCGACCCGCATCGTCGTTGGAGAGAAATACCGGTCGAAGGATTGACCGAATGTGGTCGCCGCGAGGGCGACAAGAAGGAAAAGCGTGCGCATGGGGAGAGGTCCTTTCATTACCATTTTTTTCGTTTCCAGATCGTAGCCGTGATGATGACCGAGACCACGGCGAGGGCCATGATGATCTCGAACGCATACGGATGACCCTGCAGGGGAATGCCGACGTTCATCGAGAAAGCGCTGACGACGAAGGTCGGCACCATGATGCCGATGGTGATGAGGTTCAGCGTCTTCATCAGCACGTTTAGATTGTTCCCGACGATCGAGGCGCGGGCATCCATGAGGCTGGCGAGAATGTTCGAATGGATCTCCGCCATCCGAAAGCATTGATTGTTCTCGATGTTCATGTCGTCGAGGAATTCCTGCGCTTCCTGCGACAGTCCGAGCTTTGCCGCGTTGATCTTCAACCGACCGATGAGCACGCCGTTCGCGCTGATGGAGTTGAGATAATAGACGAGGCTTTTTTCGAGCGTGAACAGATTGATGAGATACTTGTTCTCCATCGACTGGTTGATCTTCTTCTCCAGTTCGTCCGAGATCAAGGTGATGATCTTCAAGTGCTCGAGATAATGATAGATGGAACGGGAGACGAGCTTGAGCGTGAGGTCGGTAAGGGATTGAACGCGCTGAAAGACCTTCCCGTCGAACAGCGTGATCTCCTGGTCGAGAACGATGTAGATTCTGTCCTTGAACAGGAACAGGCCTGTCGATGCGACCTTGAACAGCAATTGATGGCGGCCGGAGTAATTCTTCGGGCGCTTGAAGATGATGGCGATGTGGTCGGGTTCGAACTCGAGGCGGGGGAGTTCGTCCGGGTCGAGTGCGGAGGCGAGCGTGTGTTCATCGACCTTCAGTTGCTCGATAAGAAGCTTGCGTTCCGCCTCATCCGGGTCGACCATGACAATGATCGGAGCGTCCGCATTCTCAGACGCGGTGACGCGGTTGTTGATGATCTCATATCGTGTGATCATAGATCGAGCCCTCTTGTCGCGCGAGACCTGCTCGTGAACCGATGGAGCAAAATACGAATAATGTTCGAAGAAGTGAACCGTGTGCGTTGCTTGTCCCGGCACTTTTCTGTACTATGACCCCACTCGTTCTTCCGGAATCCATCCTGTGACCTACACGTCATTGCTTCTCCTCTATGCCAGCGGGATCATCACCGGCGGCATCGGTGCGCTGCTCGGCCTCGGCGGCGGCGTCTTCCTCATCCCGTTCCTCGTGCTCGTGTTCGACCTGCCGATGCATCAGGCGATCGCGACCAGTATTGTCGCTGTGATCGCAACGTCGAGTGCAGGAGCAGCGATGAACCTAGAGCGCCACACCGTCAACATGCGATTTGGCATGCTGTTGGAGATCGCCACCGTGTTGGGTGCGGTGCTGGGCGGGATCACGGCGAATCTCCTGTCCGGAGCAGTGCTCAAAAAGCTGTTCGCGTTTCTGCTTCTTGTCGTTTCGGTGCTGATGATTCGCCGTGCCCAACAACGACGGGCGGCAGAGGAGGTGCATCTTGACGGAATACTGCCGGGATCGTTCGTGGATGACGCCACGGGAACGGAAGTGAATTACACGGTGAAACGCATTCCGTCCGTCATGAGCGTCGCGTTTGTCGCGGGGAATGTTTCCGGTCTGCTCGGCGTCGGCGGAGGGATCTTCAAGGTGCCGGCGATGACGATGTTGTCTGGGATGCCCATCAAGGCCGCAACGGCGACGAGCAATTTCATGATCGGCGTGACCGCGGCGGCAAGCGCGTTCATCTATTTTGCGAACGGCCACATGGATCCGTACATCGCCTCGCCCGCGGTGCTGGGCGTGCTGACGGGATCGATCGTCGGAGTCCGGTTAGGCCGCAAGATCAAGAGTCATGTGTTGACCTGGATCTTTGCGCTCGTTCTGCTGGCGATCGCGATCCAGCTGTATGTGCGATGATGTCGTGTCCATCCTCATCCTTCTGAGTGAGCCATGCATGAACCCGTGACCGATGCGACCGTTGAACACTGGAGCAGCCAGGTTCTCCGGTATGGTGTGTGGGGAAGCGCCGCGTTGATGATAATCGGTCTGATCCTCTCGGCGCTGCAATCCTTCTCGCTTCCCGCTCCGGAGCAAAACCCATCCCTCGGCGAGCTCGTACACCGCGTGTGGAGTCTCACCGCCGACCCGATCATTCTGATGTATCTGGGGCTTGTGCTTCTCATGTTCACGCCGATCATCCGTGTGATCACTGCCATCGCCGGATTTGCGGCAGAGCGGGACCGGCGATTCGCATGGATTGGAGCGGTTGTTCTGTTGATGCTCATAGGGGAGATCGTGTATTCGGTGGTTGGAAAATAAGGAGAGTGGATGATAGATCAGGTGTCAGAATTCAGAATTCAGAATTCAGAAGGTGGG
>JALONE010000010.1 GCA_025455125.1 Bacteroidota bacterium | reverse complement strand
CGGAGCGGGGGGGAGCGGCCGATACGCGTGGGATCCGTTTGCCGCCATTGCGCGCGAGATCCGATCGCTTTACGAAATGCTGAGCGCTCAGCCGAAGGACGTCCATTTTGATCAGACGTGGATGCGGCGATTGAAGCACACGTCGGATGAGGCGTTGGAGTCGTTTGCCGAGATCCGTCGAATCGCTGAAGCTTCAGGGTTTGAGGTGGTGACAAATTTCGAACGGGCTTGCGCGGATGCGGACACGCGGGATGTGGAAGGATTACTCGGCCGTGCGGCGGTCACCAAGCCTCCATTGAAGAAGACCGGCGTCCCCGCCGCGAAGAAGAAACTGCTCGATGAAGCAAACCGTCGATGTGAACCATTCCAAACGACGCTTGAACGCCTTCGCCCGCAGTTCTTCCGTCTCCGCTCGCGCACGCAGCTTGCACCGGTCATACATGCACTCGGCCTGCTCCGCATGTCGATCGAACAGGCAACGCGTCGTGCAGGCGAACTTCCGCTTTCAGACTTGAATCGTTTGCTTGTTCGTTCCATGTCCGCAAGTGTTGTCCCTCAGATCTACCTGTATCTGGGAGAAACGATCTATCACTATCTCTTGGACGAATTCCAGGATACATCCCCTGTTCAGTGGGGGGCTCTTGTCCCGCTCATCGAGGAATCGCTTGCCAAAGAGGGGAGCCTCTTCATTGTTGGAGATACGAAGCAGTCCATCTATGCATTTCGTCATGCGGACTGGCGGATCATGCGGAAACTGCAGACCGAGCAGGTGTTTCCCTCCGTGCAGCCTGAGCCGTACGAACTGGACACCAACTGGAGAAGCGGAGAACATCTCGTGGAGTTCACCCGCCAGCTTTTCCAGGAACACATCGCGGAGAAGGTGGGACCGGAATTGGTCGCGGCGTCAGGACTTGGAGTGTATCGTCAGCGGGTCCATCCGGACAAGACCGGGAAGGGATATGTGGAGACGGTCACACTTGCGGCGGACGAACAGCCGGATCCCCATCGCGAGCGGATCATTGCTACGGTACGGGATTGCGCCGCGCGCGGTTACCGATACTCCGACATCACGATCCTGACTCCACAGAACGACGATGTGGTTGAGGTGAGTGGATGGCTGAGTCACGAGGGTATCCCCTTTGTTTCCTACAGCAACCTGGATGTGCGCCACCGCCCGGTGGTCAGCGACCTCCTTGCCCTCCTGCGTTTCCTCAATTCGCCGGTGGATGATCTCGCCTTTGCAGAATTCATTCTCAGTCGAACATTTGAACGACTGGAAATGAATGCCGGGATCAGAGCCGCCGTTCGCTCCTTCCTGCGCGACGCGATGCATGGACCGGAGAAACGAGGAGCGCTGTATACGCGATTCCGTGTTGCATTTCCAGAAGTGTGGGAACGGAATTTCGAATCGTTGATGAGTGTCGCGGGATATCTGCCGACCTATGACCTGACGACAGAGATCATCAATCGATACCGGCTGTTCGAGCGTTGGCACGAAGAGGAAGCGGCGATCACGAAATTTCTCGAGAGCGTCGTTGCGTTTGAACAGCAAGGTTCGAATGCGATGAAGGAATTCCTCGCCTTCGCAGCGGAGGACACGACCGAAGGCACATGGAACATCAGTGCTCCGTCGGGAGTTGATGCGGTGTCGGTGATGACGATCCACAAGGCGAAAGGACTTGGAAGCCCCGTGGTGATCGTCCTGCTCGTCGATTCACGGCCCAGAGTCGATCCGCTCTATATTGATGACCGCGGAGACAACGTCGAGTTGCTCTACATCAAAAAAGACTGGGGGGCATTCGATGCGCATCTGCAGGAGCTCGTCGAACGGGAGAAGTTTCGTCGTGATGTTGACGACTTGAACCGGTTGTACGTGGCGTTGACTCGCGCAAAAGATGAACTCTATGTGATTTGTCTCCAGAAGGAGCGGATGCACGGTCCTTCGGAGTACTTCCCGACGGAAGGAATGGTGCGCGGGACGAAAACACAAAAGCCGTTCATTCCTGCCGAGTCGTTCGCCGAAGCGCCAACCTGGCATCGTTCACACGTGGGAGTGCGTTCGATCGAGTTCGGCGGTAAGCTCGGCGTTGTCGAACGCCGGAGAGGGGAATTGCTGCATGCAGTCCTCGCCAAGGTCGATTTCGTCGGAGATGACTGCGCGATGCAGCTTCAGACGGTCGCGGCATCGCTGAGCATCACCGCGGAAGAGGCGGACCTTGTCCGGGATTCCCTCCAACGGCTCGTGGAATTCCTGCGGGCTCCGGCGGTGGCTTCACTGTTCGAACGCCGTGAGGGGCGGCGCGTCCTTATGGAACAGGAATTCGCCGACCAGCACGGTCGGCTGTTCCGCATGGATCGCGTGGTCGTCGATGATGACGAAGCGACGGTTGTCGACTTCAAGACCGGCGGAGAAAGCGCGGCGTATGACGACCAGATTCGGAATTACGTCGCTATTCTGACGCAGGTGTTTCCGGGTCGTTCGGTGCGAGGGATCCTCGCGTTCATCGACCGAAAGTCGACGCGGGAGGTCGTATGAGCAGACGGATCGTTCTTGGCCCGCGCGAGAGCATGATCGATGCAGTCGCGAACTGCCTCGACACGACGCAGTCCGACCATTCCGCGACCACGATCATCTTCCCCGGAAAGCGCCCCGCCCATTTTCTCCGACGCGAACTTGCTCGGCGGATCGGTGCTGCTTTCATCCCGCCCCGCATCGTTTCGATCGACGACTTCATTGAGGTGCTCCACGCGGAGATCGAACCGGAGTCCACGACCGCACTTGACGCCGTTGACGCGGTAGGCTTGCTCTATCAAATCCATCAGCGACTCGAGGAGCGGCTTGGGGGGGATGTGTTCCGCACGCTCGATTCCTTCCTTCCGATCGGATTCAAATTGTTCGGGGAGCTCGAAGAACTCCATCTTTCCGGCTACAGCGAGCAGCGGATCATTGAGACGTTGGAAGGGATTCCGTACGACTATCGGCACACGCTGGGGCGCTACTACCGGGAGTTCTATGCGCTCGTCGGCGAAGGTCATTACACCACCCGGGCGATGCGCTATCACGTCGTGTCTGAACGGATCGATGAGGCCGACGTGTCCGGTCATTCCCCGATCATTCTGGCGGGCTTCTACAAGCTCACAGGAGCGGAACAACGGATCCTCGACGGATTGCAGAGGCTCGATGAGACGATCGTCGTGTATCAGACGGACAAAGACGAGCAGGACGGGTCGGTGCCGGAGCATGTCTTCATTAACGCCCCCGACATCCATGGCCAGGTCTTCGCGCTCGCGGAGTCCATTCGCCCCCTGCTTGAACATCCTGACGACATCGACGACAAGACCGTGATCGTGTTGCCGACCGCGGACGCGCTCTTTCCCGTCGTCGAGCATGTGCTCTCCGGCCTGCCGGAAGAGCGCTACAATGTTGCGTTCGGCTATCCGGTCGCGCGGACGCCGATCGTCGGATTCCTGAATGCCTTGCTCGGCCTGATCCACTCGCGTGAGCATGGCCGGTATGGCGCAGGCGCGTACGTCTCGTTCATTCTCCATCCCTATACCAAGAATGTGCGGCTTAACGGTCGTGCCGACGTGACGCGCATCCTCATGCACGGACTCGAAGAAACGCTTGCGCAGGACCGATCGCGGTTGCTGGTGAGTCTCGAGGAACTGGAATCATCCGAAGAACTCTTCA
The DNA here is from genome assembly GCA_025455125.1 of Bacteroidota bacterium. Classification (GTDB taxonomy): domain Bacteria; phylum Bacteroidota; class Ignavibacteria; order UBA10030; family UBA10030; genus JAKAJH01. The sequence goes on along the minus strand of JALONE010000010.1, from coordinate 7,688 downwards.
CGGAGATCGCGTTCGCGCATGCGACAGAGAGGGACAAGTTGACGCCGGAAGTTCTCAGAGATCATCTGAAGGCGATCCACGACCACACGATCAGGGGACTGGAGCAGATCGATTCGATCGGCGCACTGGCCGAGGCGATTGAACGAGCGTTGACGTACATCTACGATGAGAGCACTGCATCGCTCCATCCGCTGTTCCGTCCGTATGCGGAGGCGCTGTTGGGTGCGTTTCAGCAGGTGCGGACATCGCTCCTTGCGTCGGAATCGTTTGAACACATAGAAGGATACCTTGCCTTTGTTCGCCACATCGTCGAGCGGACGGAGGTTCCATTTCCTGGAACACCGTTGCGCGGTTTGCAGGTTCTTGGGATGCTTGAGACGCGCGGTCTGCAGTTCGACCGCGTCTGCATCCTGCAAATGACCGACGACTGCGTCCCCGGAAGCGTGGGAAGCGATCTCCTCCTGCCGCAGCAAGTACGCGAAAAGCTCGGGCTGGAAACCGTGACCGATCGGGATGATCTGATCGAGCATCATCTTCGGCTCTTGACGGCGGGTGCGAAGCGCGTGGAGATCTATTATTCGGAGGCCGGGCGTTCGGTGCGAAGCCGGTTCGTCGAGAAGCTGCTCTGGCAGCGACAACGGGCGGAGCAGGCGACAACGACGGAACGCTATGTCCAGACCGTGCGCTATCGACTGCAACTGACGAACACGCTCCCCCCGCCGATCGAGAAGGACGAGGACATCATTCCTATTGTCGCAGGGATGCCGTTCAGCGCCTACGCACTTGACACCTACATTCGTTGTCCCCTCCGGTTCTACTATCAATATGTGCTCCGGCTGAAGGAGAAAGGGGAAGCGGCGGAGGACCTCGATCAGTTGGAGATCGGTGATTTCGTCCACGAAGCGCTGCGGCGGTATTTCGAACCACTGGTGGGGAGGGAGTTGACGAAACCCGACCTCGATGGCGAAGCGCTTGATCATACCGTGACAAACTTGTTTCGTGAACGATACGGGGCACATCCTCCGGGAACGATGTTTCTCGTAGAGCGTCAGGTTCGCCGCCGGCTGCGGGAGTTCGTCGCGGACTATCAGCATCCCATCTGCGAGGCGGCGCAGGTCCGGATCGTGGGGGTTGAGGTGCCGATGCGAGCTGAGGCTTTCGGCAGCCGTTTGTCCGGCCGTGTAGACCGGCGGGAAGAGCGCGACGGGATTCATCATATCGTGGATTACAAGACAGGTGCGCCGAGCAGTCGGACGAAGATTCGATTCAAGAGCCTGAACCCGGAAGACCGAGCGACATACGGTCGAGCGATCGGTTCCATGCAATTGCCGTTCTACCTCTTGATGGCAGTGGAAGGAGAGGGGATGGCCCCTGAGCGGATTTCTGCTTCGTATGTATTCCTGGGAGGCCGGCATGTAGACAACTCATGCGAAGAGTACTTCGCAGGGGATTCCGGAGAGCGCATCGAACGGTATGGAATGATGAGTAGGGTGATCGAGAAGGTTATTTACGAGATAAAAGCAGCAACGGTGCCTTTCTTGCCCACCGAGGACCCGGCGGCACACTGCGGATCCTGTCCATTTTCCGGAATATGCGGGACGAAATGGGTGGGCTGAGATGCCCAGTGGCTCTTGGCGGGTTGGCCATTGGTTCTTGTTTGGCTCTTGTCTCTTGCGATCTTGGAACTTCAGCCGAAGCGCCCTCCCGGCAGGTTAAGAAGCCGGGAGTCGAGCCAATATTTGATCCCAATTTGTCGGAATTGAACCGGGTTAATGACCCGATACGTGACCGGGATGTTGGTCTTGTTTGGTTCTTGTATCTTGCGATCTTGGTGCTTTGGTCCTGAAGCCTTCCCTCCCTTCTCCGCTTTCCCTTGTGGAAGATGGAAGTTTTTCCGAATATGACTTCGTCAATCATTCCTCCTCACCAAAGGAATAAAGGAGCGTTATCGTGCCTACTCCGAAGAAGGTGTTTTTCAACGGCAAGATCGTCGCGTATGAAGATGCACGCGTTGGGATGCTGACCCATGCGATGAACTATGGGACCGCCGTGTTCGGCGGCATCCGCGGCTACTGGAACGACACGGAAAAGCAGGTCTTTGTCTTCCGACCGACTGACCACTACAAGCGTCTGCTCGACTCGGCCAAACTCCTGCGAATGCAATTCCCGTATACCAAAGAGGATCTGACCGCTGCCACGCTGGAGCTCATCCGGGTTCATGAATACAAAGAGGACGTCTATGTTCGTCCGCTTGCGTTCTACAGCGACGAGATCATCGGCGTCCGCCTCCATAATCTTACGCCGTCACTTGGCATCGCCGCCATCCCGTTTGGGCGCTATGTGGACAAGGAAGAGGGGGCGCATGTGACGGTGTCGTCCTGGCAGCGGATCGGCGATAACATCATCCCGCCTCGCGGAAAGATAGCGGGCTCCTATGTCAATTCAGCATTCGCGAAGACCGACGCGCAGCTTGCGGGATTCGATGAATGCATCATGCTGAATCAACAGGGGCATGTGGCGGAAGGATCGGCGGAGAACCTCTTTATGTTCCGCAACGGCGTTTTCGTCACGCCCCCCATCACCGAGAGCGTACTGGAGGGGATCACCCGTCGCACGTTCATGATGCTCATTCGCGACGAACTGAAACTTCCGTTGGAGGAACGGCCGATCGACCGAACAGAGCTGTTCCTCGCCGATGAAGTCTTCTATGTGGGGACTGGAGTTCAGCTGACGGCGATCACGCAGATCGATCACCGGACGATCGGGACCGGTCAGATGGGTGTTCAGACGGCGAGGTTGCGGGAATTATACTTCAACGTCGTACGCGGGAAGGTTCCGAAGTACCGAGAATTGTGTGTGGGGGTTTATTAGGAGTAGATGAGCCGGAAGCAGTTGAGCCTTGAGCGATTGAGCCTAAAGCCTTGAGCCGATGAGCATGTGAGCAGAGCATCGATGCTTCTGCTCATGGGCTCAACTACTCAACGGCTTTGGGCTCCAATGCTCTGTACTCCAGGCTCTCGGCTCTGCGCACACGCGCTCACCCGTCTCCCCCCGTCATTCCTACCGGTATTTTCTACCTATTTCCCCAGAGTCATTGCAGCTATTGCAAGGATTCCAAGGCCTGCCCAGAAGTGTTTGTATCGAATTATCGACTGCAGCATTTGCCGCCTCCCAAGGACTCATGTTGTTCCCTTCTCCTCCTATCACTCTTCATGCCGAGCCGAAATCATCGAATAAAAATGAAATTCCTCAGGTTCTCGTTCACAATCCCGTGTCGTCTGGCGAATATTCGGCTTCAGCACGGTATTCGACACCCATTCACCTAGAGCATCACTTGAAACAATCACCGTATCTCCCTATTTTTGTTAGATGCGTTTTTTGCGAATTCTTTGTGCTGTCAATGGATCAAAGTCTTTGCTGGGGGTGGTACGGACATTGCAACATTAGAAGCGGCTGATGTTACCATCCACGGAGGAAGTATGAAACGAACATTTGTCGCGATGGCACTTTTGGCGGCGGCTGCTCATCTCACATTGGCACAATGGAACGACGGGCAATCTGCGGACTATGTTATTGGACAGTCAAACTTTGCGACATCCACTTGGGGAATCTCCGATTCGTCATTCCAAAATCAGTCATTCATGGCAATCGACCACCAGAATCACAAGCTCTATGTAGCTGATACCTACAACAACCGTGTTGTGCGATTTGCTTATCCCATTACGAACAATCGCCCTAAGGCTGAAGCCGTCTTTGGGCAACCAAACAAGACCACAGGCGCAGAACCGTCATCGCCGGCAGCGAACAACATGTATTACCCCAATGGTGTTGCCGTACGCAACGGAACGCTCTGGGTATGCGACTACTTCCACAGCCGGGTCTTGAGGTTTGACAACGCACATCTCATTTCGTCCGACGGACCCAGCGCAAATGGAGTTTTGGGCCAACCGAACTTCACATCCGCGGGTCTTGGCACAAGCCAAAGTGAATTCTGGGGTCCTTGGGGATGTGCCGTGAGTTCCGGTGGCACGCTGTGGGTGTCGGACATCGGCAATCAACGAATTCTGCGATTTGACAATGCTGCCTCAAAGGGGGATGGTAGTAATGCCGATGGTGTGCTTGGCCAAGGGGATTTCTACACTGTTGACGAAACAATTACTGCCTCACGTGGAGGCAGGCCGAACGGCTTGTGCATTGATAATGCTGGACGATTATGGGTGTCCTACGATGAACACCGGATTCTCCGCTTTGACAATGCTGCATCCAAAGCAAATGGAGCGGCTGCCGACGGCGTACTTGGACAATCATCTTTTACTGACATAACAGCGAGAACCACTCGGTCGGGGGTCAGCTCTCCTGCAGGTGTGGCGGTTGATAGGTTTGGAAGATTGTATGTCGCTGATGCAAGCAACAGCCGTGTTCTCACATTCGATAATGCGGCAGGCAAGTCCAATGGAGCCGATGCGGATCACGTGATCGGCCACACCGTGTTCAATATTGCGTTCGAGACGAATCCAACAGCTGATCATATGAACAACACCAATGGCGTTGCCATTGATGACTCGAACGCAGTATTGCTTGCTTCCGATGTCAACAACAACCGCATTCTACTCTTCACGGCGACCGGCCCTCTGCCAGTCCAGCTTGCAGCCTTCGCTGCCTCATCTTCAAGCATGGGCGTAACGCTTGCCTGGTCTACCGCTACCGAAGCACGGAATGCCGGTTTCGCCATTGAGCGTCGTGCGACCGGTACCCCGTGGGAAGAGATCGCGTTTGTCAACGGCGTCGGGACCAGCAACTCTCCGCACGAGTACACCTATGTTGACACACCGCCCGCGTCAGGTGAGTTCTTCTATCGATTGAGACAGGTTGACAGCGATGGAACGTTCTCATATCACCACGAAGTTGCAGTTGTGGTTGCGGTACCGGAAAAAGTGGATCTCGCTCAGAACTATCCTAACCCGTTCAATCCAACAACCGTGATCAAGTATCAATCATCTCAAACTGGCCCGGTGAGTCTTCGAGTCTATGACCTGCTCGGACGCGAAGTAGCATCGCTCGTCAACGAGGTCCAAGGTCCCGGAACGTATTCGGTTTCGTTCGACGCCTCATCGCTGCCAAGCGGCTCGTACGTCTACTCTTTGAGGATCGGAACACAGTCAGTCTCAAGGATGATGACACTTCTGAGATAGGACAGAATTGACCTTCGACCGAAGGGGCTATCCAAGACAAGGTAGCCCCTTTTTCGCAGGTGGCACCTGGCTGTTTTGACGCGTCACAGGTCGTTCTGTCGCCTCGTGACGCCTATCACCGCACATCATGCTGCAGAAGTGGATATTTCAACATTGAAGAACAATTTGAGTAGCGTATGAACACGGGGCAAATGCTTCTCACAACATTGGCGATCCTCCTGCTCGGCGTAACGGTCCTGACGGTGAACCGCTCGACGTCCACGCATGGAACCATCCTCCGACAAACGGAGATCGGGATCTATGCGACCTCGATCGCAACGTCTGTCATCGAGGAAGCTTCTGGAATGAATTTCGATGAGTCGACGGTGAACGACGCCGTCGTGTCAACGACCGCCTTGACTAACACGAACTCGTTGGGACCGGAGAGCGGAGAGACTACCACACCACCCAGCACGCTGAACTTCGACGACTTCGATGACTTCCACAATCTGGTCAAGGTTGATACGATCCGCGGCAATGATATCTTCACGACGCGGGCGAGAGTGGAGTATGTCACGTCGGCGAATCCGAATGCGAATGCGGGGACGCGCACATTTCACAAGAAACTGACGGTGTGGGTGAGTGGAACAGCGACGCAAGACACCGTGTCGATGACCTACATCTTTAGCTACTTCAACTTCAGGTGAGCTATGGGTACCTCGTCATTGATGGACATGATCGGCTCGTTCGCTATCGGGGGATTTCTGCTTCTCATGTGTCTCCGACTGAACGCCCAGGCAAACGAAGCGGCCAGCGTCTATAATTCGAACCTCATTCTGCAGCAGAACGTCACGACAGCGGTTTCGATCATCGAGGACGACTTCAAGAAGATCGGCTACTGCCGTGATTGGCGGAAGATCCCCGATCCCTCGCGCGCGCTCCGCATCGCACAACCATCCCGCATTCGTTTCTGGACAGACGTAGGAAATGACGGTACGCTGGACAGTATCACCTACTGGATCGGCACTGCAGGGGAGCTTGCCTCGACACCCAACCCGCGTGACCGGTTTCTGTATCGACAGGTCAACACCACTCCGTTCACCCGGATGAACCTTGGCGTGTCACAGTTCGCATTCCAGTTTTATGACGCTGAGAACGAACTGCTTCCATTCCCCGTCACCGATCCGCGTCTGGTCTATTACATGCAAATTTCGATGGCAGTGGAAAGCGGCTTTCCGATCACGCAAGAATATATGGTCGATTCGACGCAATACGAGGTCTTCTGGCGCCAGATTCGTCTTGTCACCAAGAACCTTCGGAACCGGTAGGAGAATAACATGGGAAAGACATCGATTCTGATGGTGATCGGTTTCAACATCATCTTCGCGACGATCGGATACAATCTCTCGCAGACTTCCATCCGCGGATACGAGAACTACATTGATTACTACAATCGGAGCGTTTGCCGTCATATTGGTTCGAGCGCGGCGAACATGGCGGCGAATGAACTCACCTTCAGCCCAAACTGGCGCGTCGGGTATCCCACCACGAACTTCGGAGGCGGGACGTACAAGGTCGACGCCATCAGCCTCGATTCGGGTCGCGTGCGTTTGGATGTCACTGCCACGTACAACGGCGTCACACAGTATCCCGTGGTCACGCTTGGGCTCACGAAGTTTTCCAAGTTCGCGTACTACAGCGTCATCGAGGGAGCCATCTACTGGATTACGGGTGACACGGTGTGGGGTCCGTTTCACACCCAGCAGAAGTTGACGGTCTCGGGACGTCCTGTTTTCTACGGCAAGGTCTCAGCAAAGAACGGGATTCAGAAAAGCCCGTCTTCCTCAAAACCCGAATTCTATGCTGGCTTCCAGTCCGGCGTCGACATCAAGTTGCCGAACGATTTCTCGGCATTGAAATCGCACGCGCAAGGAGGGGGAATGTACTGGAACAACAAGGACATCTACATAGAATTCCTGGCGAATGGCAACGTCGTCTGGCGTGATGGTTCGTGGACGGCGACGCCGAACACTGTGCCATTGACGTCGCTTGCGCCGAATGGCGTGATCATGGCGGACAATGCAAATCTTCATATCAAAGGTGTGCTGAATGGCCGCGTCACCATCTCTGCAACCGGAAGTTCGAGGGAAGGAAGGAGAGAAAATGGCTAATTCGGCTATTTGCCCAGTCTGTAATTCGGCATTGAAAAACAAAACTGAGTCCCCAGGGGGCAGAGATGCAATAGCTTTTTCTTGTCCGCTATGCGGGAATTTTGTGCTATCTGGCACTTTGGTTTCAAGCCTTGCTAATATTCGTAAGACCAAAGACGCAGATGCAAAGATAAGCCATGCGCTTAGAACTATGCAACAAATAAATAGAGGGGCCGAACTTGATACAAACACAGTCAGCGCGATTTTAAAGAGACCATTACCAAAACCTAAAGAGCAAGCAGATCTTTTTATCCGCTGGCTCGCCGAGAATGTTGAAGGTCCAGGTGAGACGGTTTCTGTAAGACCG
>JALONE010000280.1 GCA_025455125.1 Bacteroidota bacterium | reverse complement strand
GCTGTGCTGTTTGCCGGGGGAATCGGCGGATATCTTCTCGGGATGGCGGTGAACGAGGGAGGAATGCGCGACCTCTCTACCGTGCGGCGCACACGTCTGCTCTCGTACGGCGGCTCGCTGCTCGGCCTTGGCATCGCCGCAGCGGCCAAGCCTTCGGGCAAGGCGACCTTGTGGATCATCGCCGCATCGAGTTGGCTCGGCTATTGGGTCGGCATGCAGTCGGGGGGCGGGACTTCGACTTCGTCCTGGGATCTTCAGATAACGCCGGAGGGATTGCTGCTCGGCTCGCTCGACCGAACATCGCCGATCCCGCGCAGCGCTCCTGTTGCGTCGCTGAGCGTACGATTGTGAGCAAGGAAGACGCGAGCGATTGAAGTTCTGCCCGGCAGGCGGGAACGAAATGGTCACCCTCATCCATGGTTCGACAAGCTCACCATGACTGCGATTCGCAATATGTCATCCTGAGCGTGTCGAAGGATGTCATCCTGAGCGTGTCGAAGGATGACCACTCTTCCTCGTATCGACTCCACTATGATTCCGAGACAGCGCCCTGAGCAATTCGAAATCACCACGCATAAGAGCCTCCTTCTTTCGCCGGCACCATCCTTTGATCTGTCGTTCTGCGCGCACTGCATCTTCTATGGAAGCAAACTCCTGAGTCCAAAGAAGTTTCACAGGCAGTCGTTGTGCGGTGTAACCGCCGAATGATCCGTTGTAGTGCTGCGCGATTCGGGTTTCCAATGAAGATGTTGATCCCGTGTAGTACGAATTGTCAGCGCAGAGCAAGATGTAAACCCATCCTCGTTTCATGAAGAATGGTACGGCGAGCTTTACAGAAGCTCAACGAAGATCGTCGGTGGGAAATGGGGTGAGGAGCTGGGAACAGAGAGGGGATGTTCTAATGGATTGTCGAGGTCTGATCGTTCCTCATGTGCCAGTCTGAGTCAAACAATAATTATAAGAAGATGCAGAAGGTGCTCATTCTGAGCGCGCCTGCCCTGCGATCGAAGTTCTGTACGACAGGCAGGGTCGAAGTAGTCCCCCTCATCCATGGTTCGACCCGTCCGCCTGAACGACTCTATTCGGCCGGGCGGACAAGCCCACCATGACTGCGGTTAAGGTGTCATCCTGAGCTTGTCGAAGGATGTCACCCTGAGCGTGTCGAAGGGTGTCACCCTGAGCGTGTCGAAGGGTGTCACCCTGAGCGTGTCGAAGGGTGTCACCATTTTAAATCACGCGAAGGCTCTCCACACTCGCTTCACGTCTTGTTTCCCTTCTCCTTCGTCAGCGTCAGCACCGTGATCTCCGAGCGCGCGCCCACGCGGACAGGGGGTCCCCAGTAACCGGTTCCCTTGCTGACATAGACCCACGTCCCGTTGTGGTCGTGCAATCCCTTGAGATACGGCTGGCCAAGCGTCGCCAACAGATTCCAGGGGAAGAACTGACCGCCGTGCGTGTGCCCGCTGATCTGCAGGTCGATCCCCACGGACGCGGCGGCGTTAATGCTCTTCGGCTGATGAGCGAGCAGGATGCGCGTCGTATCGGACGGCGCTCCGGCGAATGCTCTCTGCGGGTCGGAGCGATGCTCCGCGATGAATCCTCCTGCAGTCACATCCGTCACTCCTCCTAATACGAACCGCTCCCCGTTCTTCTCAATGATCACGTGCTCATTCATGAGCGGCGTGAATCCGAGCCGTCGCACTTCCTCCACCCACGGCGCCGCGCCGGAATAGTACTCGTGATTCCCCGTGACGTAGTATCGCCCGAACGGGGCCTTGAGCGATGCGAGCGGTTCGACGTCGTCGCGCAAGTGCGCTACGCTTCCATCCACCAGATCGCCGGTCAGGGCAATGAGGTCGGGTGCGAGCGATGCGACATCTTCGGCGACGGTCGCGATCCATTCCCGTCCGATGGTGAGCCCCGCATGAATGTCCGAGATCTGCACGATGCGGAATCCCTCGAACGCTGCGGGGAGGTTCTTCAGCGGAACGGTGACGTTGACGATGCCCGGACGTTTCCTCGCCTCATAGATGCCGTACGACGTCAGCACGCCCGCTACCCCAAGCACACCGAGATTCGTTGCCTCGATGAGGAAGGAGCGACGCGCAGCATCAAGCGCGGGGGGAAGTTCGGGACGGAAGAACGCCATCAGTTTGTTGACCCCAAGCCCTCCAAGATAGAGCACATCGCGGATCACGAGAAGCGTGAAGACGAACGAGATGAAGCCGAGCGAGATGTACGTGATCCAGGAGAGTGTTCCCTGCCACGCCGGCAACCGGCGCCCCAGGATCATGCCGAAGAACGGAAGCAGGATCATCAGCGCGAGGCCGACCCATGCGGCAACTCTCTCCCACTTGGGGAGATCGAAGGGAGTGATCAGCCGCCAGCCAATATAGAAGAGACCGGCAGTAAGCACAGCGATGACGGTCAGGGTCCAGAGAGTCATAGCGATCCTATTGCGCATTCTTGTCGTGCTGCCACAGCCCGATGATGACGCCATCCGGGTCAGTAAAATATGCAAAATGTCCCATACCCGGAATCGAACCCTTCGGCACCACGACAGCCCCACCCGCTTTGCCGATGGCAGCAATTGTGGCGTCGATATTGCTCACGCCGACCTGGATGGTCAACGGCTGCGACGCATCGTTCCGCTTCATGATGGCACCGTTGATTCCCTCTTCCTGTTCGGGTCCGGCATTGGTGAACCAGTATTCCATCCCGGGCATTTCCTCGTACTTCCAACCGAAGACCTCCGAGTAGAATTTCCGAGAGCGCTGCGGATCGGTTGCGGGGATTTCGAAGTGAACGATCTTGGGCATGATTACCTCAAATTGTGGAGATTTGTGGGAACTGATCGCATGGGATAGCTTTTACTCAACACGCATTCCACGGCAACCGGTTCCCCTTGTAACAAAACGGATGCTTGCGTATCTAACCCTATGTGCAAGGCATCCCAATGACAGGAGAAAATACCTATACCGCCCTCCTCGAAGAACACCGCGACCGGATTTACCGTATGTGCTGTTGCTATGTCCGGGATCCGGAACTTCGAAAGGACGCCTTTCAGCAGGTGCTCATTCATCTGTGGCAGAACCTCGATTCCTTCGAAGGTCGATCACAACTCGGCACCTGGGTCTATCGCATCACGGTCAACACCTGTCTCGGGTTGCTGCAAAAAGAACATCGTCGCAACAGGATCTTCCTCCCAAACGGCGATCTGAGCGAGGAACTCGTCGCGACATTCCGAACAGACGAACCCGACGACCATGAGGAAGATCTGCGGTTGATGTATGCCTGTATCAACGATCTTCCGCCGCTCGACCGGACACTTATCTCTCTGTATCTCG
>JALONE010000279.1 GCA_025455125.1 Bacteroidota bacterium | reverse complement strand
ATTGCGCAGTCCTTCTTCGCCCGGGATCGGTGAGGGCGTCCCCCGCAGTACACTCTCCGCGAATAATTCCACTTCGTATTGGTACAGGTTTGGAACGACGACCGTTTCCCGTGTCGTTGTTCCCGGCATGCCATTCTCCGCGCGTGTTATCACTACCTCCAGGGTCATGTCGCTCCGCGTGAAGTGCTCCAACGCGAGCGTTCCCTCCGTTCCGACCACTTCGAGCGCGGAACGTCGGATGCCCGATTCGAACGACGTGTAGATCGATGCCGTTGTCCCGCGGGAGAATCGCAATGCGAGATGCGCAGTCGCTTCTGTTTCTGTCGCGGATGGTACGGGAGAGAGATGCGCTTTCACCGATGCGACCTCGTCGTCGAGGATGAATCGGATCGTGTCGAGGCAATGGACGGCGATATCGTAGAGGGGTCCGCCTCCGGCAACGGCACGGTCGAAGAGCCAACCGCGCTGGGAGAGCCGCGCGTCGTACGTGAATTCCGATTTCACAAACGTCACGCGGCCGATCGTTCCCGTCTGCATGAGTTCCTTCATCCTCCGCACTGCCGGCGAGAGCCGCACCATGTGTCCCACCATGAGCGTCACACCCGCCTTCCGACATTCCTCGATCATCTCTTCCGCTTCCGACGCGTTCATCGCAATCGGTTTCTCCACGAGCACATGTTTTCCTGCGCGGGCTGCGGCGATCGTCTCCGCGGCATGCGCAACATTCGCAGACACGATGAAGACCGCATCGACCTCGGGATGTGCGACAAGATCTTTCGCGCTTGTGAATGCAAGCGGGATGTTCAGCGCTCGCGCGCGTTCCTCAACGGCGGTCTGAGATCGTTTCTGGATGGCGACGAGACGCGCATTCGATGCAGAACGAATTGCCGGAGCGATCGCCTGCTCCGCGAACCGACCGAAGCCGATGATCCCGAAGCGGATGAAGGAGGAGGGATGGGGAGACATTGGGTGATGGGGAGATTGGGCGAAATTGGGAATTACGATTGTCGATTGCGGGACGGAAATTCTTGACTCTGTGCGTTGAGGTGCGTACTTATAAGAAGCGCCTTCTACGGCTGGGGCGGACGTTTCCCCAGCAACACCGCTACCTGCGACGGTTGGATGTTTTCCACATACAGACCTTCGGGCGCAAAGACATTCGACCGGGTGATGGTTCGACGCACCGTTCCTTGCCTTGCGTCGCCCAGTTTGACCGCCAAATGGATACGGCTCGTATCCGTAAAATAAAACGACCGGCGAGGCCCGGAGAATGTGACCTCAAGCTCCGGCGGATCGATGCTCTTGATCATGAGTTCTGCCGGCGCATCTTCGGCCAGCACCGGCAGCTTGTAGGTACGGTAGTCGATTCGCGCTTCGTGGACGAAGAAGAACCACAGAACCACCGTCGCGGCAAATGCCAGCACTTTTTCCCTGCGATTCTTGACGAGGATCCCGGTCCACTTGCGGGCCGTCGTCGGGGGATCAAGCTCACGGTAGAACGCTTCGAGGATCCGCGGAAGTTCGTCGTCGGAGGTGAGCGCGCTGATGGCGCCGTTGTAGGCAATGGAAATCGTCCCGCGCTCTTCTGAAATGACGATGCACAGGGCGTCCGTGCGTTCAACAAGTCCGAGCGCCGCCGCATGACGCGTTCCGACCTTCTGAAGCGCGCGCAGGTTCTTTGATAACGGAAGATAACAGGCGAACGCGGTGATCGTGGCCCCTTCGATGATGACCGCGCCATCGTGTCCCGGCGAACCCGGCATGAAGATGCTGCCCAGGAGGGCCTCGCTGAGCTCTCCGTTCAGGTCAACGCCGCCATCGATCTGACGTCCGATCGGATCCCTTCCCCGAAGGACGATGATCGCGCCGATCCGCTCGCGTGCGAAGGCGCGTGCGCTGTTCACCAAGATGTCGATCTCGCGCCGCGTTCCCAGGGTGATCTTTCGCAGCCGCTTGTTGCGGATCATACTGCGGCTGGCAAGCTGCTCGAGCAGATGCTTGATCTCTTCCTGGAAGATGATGACGACGGCGATCAGGATGATGGCGAAGAATCCTTGGAACACACTGATGGTCAATGCGAGGTCCATCTGCCGGGCGAGCAAGTAGCCGACCCCCAAGATGAACATCCCGATGACGACGAACGCCGCGCGTGTGCGCTTGAACCAGACGAGCACGGAGTACAGGATGACCGACATGATGATGATGTCGAGTATTCCCGAGATCCCGACGCTTTCGATGATCTTCATGGCATTCATAGCTGCCTCATCCCGCCTTCATCGTGATAAACGGCGCAAACGCGGTCCGGCTGTGCAGCCGCAACAGGGCGGCAAGGCGCTCAGTCATCCCGTTTTCATACGCGGTCCAGCGCTCCTGGTCCATTCCCCCGGGAAAGTGGACCCGCCCGCCGGCGATCTGTCCATGTCCTCCGGCATGACGCTTCGAGCCAATGATCGTGCGAAGGATGGTGCTGACCGACACGTTCATTCGCACGGTGCGCAATGAACAGTGGAGATTCTCGCCGTGCCGTCCGGTGCAGAGCACCCAATCAACTCCTTCGGCGCCGAGCAGCACGTCGGCCATTTGTGAAACGATCTCCGGACTGCCGATCGGTCCAAGGTGAGAGACGACGACCCGCTGGCGGATGACCGCGTGCACAAGCGCTTTCGCCAGGTCAGAAAAGAACTTCCGCGGCCGCGATGGATTTTGTATGCGCGCAAGAAGATGCACATCGCTCAGCGGCAGCAATTTGAAGTAGATGTCGACCGTCTCGCGGTTCGTTACGCGATAGAAGTTGAGCGTGTCCGACAGGATCCCGTAGACCATCGCGGTGGCAAGCCACTTCGGGACGGAGACCCCGGCGTTCAGCAGTTCTCGGGCGACGAGCACGGATGTCGCGCCGGCCGTTTCATCGATCAGCGTGAAGTCGGCCGACGGAGGCGTTTCAGAATGATGCTGGTCGATGACGATGGCAACCTTGCGTTTTCGTTTCAGAGAGTGATTCTCGAACTGCGGCTGGGTGTCAACGAAGGCAACGTTCGGATAGATCCGTTCATCGGATGAGCGCTGCTTGTACACGGGCAGCTTAAGCAAGCGGACCATCTCGCGATTCTCGCTCCGTGCGATCACGCCTCCATACACCACCTTCGCCCGGATGCCGTGCACCCGTTCAACGAGGAATTGCAGCCCCACGGCAGAAGCTAGCGCATCCGGATCGGGAACATCGTGCATCACGATCAGCAACGGCGACAGGCGCTCGCGATTCTGTTCAAGGAATCCCGACAGTTCGTTCGCACTCATAGTTGTGTAAGAAGGGAAAAAGCGCTGAGAAGGGCAAGAGGGGTGGGGGAACATTT
>JALONE010000009.1 GCA_025455125.1 Bacteroidota bacterium | reverse complement strand
TGTCGAAAAAGCGTTCGCCGTACTTCAATTGAACATCATACTGGTCCAACGCCTTCATCAAATGATTATAGTCCCCCTTCAGGTCCGCCTTCAACACGCGTTCTTGCGGAGCACGCTTCGTAACAAGATTGATCGATCCAGCGATCGCATCGGCATCCTTGTCCGGTGTGAGCGCCTTGAAGAGCTCGACACCCGCCAGGGTGCCTTGTGAAATCGTGCTGAGGTCGACTCCGCGTTCATTCGCATCGGTTGGAGGAACTTTGATGCCGTCGATGGTAATCGTGCTGAACTTGTCGCTCAATCCGCGCAAGAGGACCTTGTTGGCCTCTCCGCCTGAACGGATCAGCGAAACGCCCGGCAGTCGGCCGATGGCCTCCGCCGCGTTGGCGTCGGGAAGTTCCTGGATCTTTTCCTCCGAGATGACATTGATGATGGTGTTCGAGGTGCGTTGCTGGTTGATCGCCGCGACCTGACCTCGAGCTTGCGCGGTGACGATCACTTCCTCCCCTTGCACGACGTCCGCCATGAGGGTGATGTCAAGCGACAACGTCGATCCGCTTTCAACGGTTTGCGAAATCTCCTTTGAGACATATCCGATGTAGGACACCTTCAATTGATAGGACCCGGCGGGCACGCCAGTAAGTACGTATTTCCCTTCTCTGTCGGTCGCCGTGCCGATCGCCGTCCCTTGAACGAAAACATGGGCACCAACAAGTGGTTCGTTCGTTGTTTGATCGGTGACGCTTCCACGAATGGACGCTTGAGAGAATGCGACAATGGGAAGGAGAACGAGAGGAAGAATTCGGCGCAGCACAGGGCTCAGGAGCATAGGCAATTCCTTCATCAAGCGAACCGATTACTTAACCGATTACTTTATCGGTAACAAAGATGGAAAATCGAATCCGCTTTGTCAAGTGAGAAATGGTGGAATGCTCAATCGGGGGGAAAAAACGGTGATTTTGTCACGTAATGAGAGATCTTGGCGTCATGAGAGCGCCTTTCGGAAGGCCTCGAACATGGAACGAACCTTTTTCTTCGGATCCCCTGGTCCGAGCGTTTCGATTGGAACATATCCCCGGTACCCCGCTCCACGGATGGTGCGAACGATGCGATCAAGGTCGGTAGCTTCATCGCGTCCATCCACCGTGATTCGTTCTTTGACCTGCCAATTCACGGCAAACGGTGCCGTCATCCGTATCTGCTCGTAGGCATCGCCGCTTCGATAGCTCCCCGTGTCGAGGATGAGTCCGAACCACGGCGAATCAACCATGCGCAGGATGGTCAGTGCATCTTCCGCGGTCTTGATGAAGTCATTGTGATTCTGAATCGCAACCATCACCCCGCGTTCCCGGCCGTACGCCACACACTCGTCGATATCACGCACCATCCATTCGGCGACCTGTTTCCACGTGTACCCGCTTGTGTCCTCCTTCCCCGCGAAGATGCGAATCACCGGGGCACCAAGCTTCACCGCAACATCGATCCACTCTTTCACCAGCACGACGTCTCCGCGGCGCTTCGTCGCGTCCGGAGATGTGAAGTCATTCCGCACACCCGTACCGCTGATGTCCAATCCAAGCACGAATGCTTCCCGCTTGATCCGATTGATCAATGCGTCATCCGGCACGCGAGGATATCCGGGAAAGTAATACGCGGTGAGATCTACACCATCAAATCCGACGTCCGCGCAGAACGCAAGCACGTCGGACAAGGTCATTGTCCCGTTTCGCAGCGGTTCGTTGAACGAGTAGGCATTCAGACTGGTCTTCAGTCGCGGTCCGCCGACTCGTCTGACCGCTTCTTGTCCCTTCGCCGTGGTTCCGCCACCAATGATTTGTACCGCCGTCAGGAGCGGCACTGCTGCAAGCGTCTTCAAGAACTCTCTACGCATGGTCTCTCCTCAGCGAAACACAGAACTGCCGGCGATGACCTCCTGCCGCTCATCATCGAACGTTACTCGCAGCCCCGTATGCAGCGCCGCAGTCGTCATGATGTTTGCAACGGAGTGATCATACCCCGCAACGACGTCGCCATTCGGCGTCTTTCGGCTTCGGATACACTCCATCCAATTCCGCATATGAGCGGAACTCATCCCATCGACGCTGGTGTTCGCTTCGGTCGCCACGCGCTCGTTCGAGCGCAGCCTCATCGGTTCAAGCAGGTTCGGCTTCATCCCCATCTCATCTGCCTGCGGCGCACGAAGTCCGCCATCGGCTGAGATCTCATTCGTGTCCAGGTTGAGCGTTCCAGCATTGGAGTAGTAGATCTCCTTCACGCCTCCGGCGGAATTGTGCATGCGGGAAGAATAGAGCACCTGGAATCCGGTCGTCGGATCCTTCAACGGACCGTAGTCAAACACCGCGGTCATTGTATCGGCGTTCTGCCGTCCATCTTTCCAGACGTAAATGCCCCCGTTCGCCACCACGCTTCGCGGACGCCGCAGTCCACTGAACCAATGGACGGTGTCGATCTGGTGGGACATCCATTGTCCGGGAATGCCGGACGAATAGGGCCAGAACAAGCGGTACTCGACGTACTTTCGCGCATCCCACGAATCGCTCGTCTTTCCCATCACATATCGCATCCAATCCGTGTCCCCCTCTCGAATCTCCGCAACCAGCTTTGGCCGTCGCCACCGTCCCGGCTGATTCACATTCCATGTCATCTCGACCATCGTGATCGCGCCGAATTTGCCCGAACGAATGTACTCATGTGCCGCGATGTAATTGGAACCGCTCCGGCGCTGAGATCCGATCTGCACGATCTGGTTCGACGCTTGTACCGCCTTCAACAATGCCCGTGCATCCGCCATGGACTCCGCCATTGGCTTTTCAATGTACGCATCGACTCCGGCTCGTATCGCCTCGACACCATGGAGCGCATGCTGGAAATCTGCTGTACTGATGATGACCGCATCCGTGAGTCGGCGGTCGTAGAGCTCCTCGTTGTTGCGGGCAAGCGCAACATCCTTGCCGGTCAACTGCTTGATGAATCCGCCCCCTTCCTCGCGCCGCCGCTTCCAAATATCGGAAACCGCCGTTATCTCGAAATTCAGTTCACGTGCATAGATTTGCAGCGCAGGGATCAGCGTCGCTTTGGCACGGTCGGAAAAGCCCACGATGCCGACGCGTACACGATCATTCGCACCGAGGATTCGCGCATAACTCAGCGCGGTTGTCCCCATCATGCCTGCCGTGATCGCTGCGCCACCCACTGCCGCATCACGAAGAAATGTCCGACGTGTCTGTTTCATCGTCCTTCCCTCTCCTTCATTGCTCCGATCATCCATTCATGACTGCGTCTAGCACACCGCGCACGTATCCGACCGATTCCGCAACACCGGGAAGCGGGTCCTTCTGATCTTTCTCGAATTCAATGTGGATCGTTCGCTCGTAGCCGATATCCTGCAATGTTCGCATGATTCCCGGAATGTCAATTACGCCGCGTCCCATCTCAATCGTCGTGCCCGCTGCATCGGAAGACGTCACATCCTTGATATGGATGTCGAACACGCGGTCCGAGAATTGCTCGATC
Organism: Bacteroidota bacterium; assembly: GCA_025455125.1. Taxonomy (GTDB): domain Bacteria; phylum Bacteroidota; class Ignavibacteria; order UBA10030; family UBA10030; genus JAKAJH01. Next base: position 7,885 of record JALONE010000009.1, on the reverse strand, counting down.
TCCCTCGCAGGGTCGATCCCAAGGCGCTGCGTATGTCCGACATCGATGCAGAGCCCCATCCGTGGGTCCATCCCTTCGACGAGAGAGTACGCGCTTTCGGGACTCGGGTAGCGATCGTCGTTCGGTCCGTGATTGTGGATCGCGAGGAGAATGTCCATCTCTTTAACGAGTTCTTCCGCCAATCCCAGCAAAGATTTGTCAGGTACGCCGACAAGCATCTTGATCCCCACCGCCTTTGCGTACGCAAATCCCCTTCGGACTTCCTCCTCGGTCTTCATGTAGACGACGCCGCAGGACGCAAGCGTGAGACCGGCATCGATGATCCGTTTTTGAACATCGGCGATCTGTTCGGTCGTCGACAACAACGGCAGGTGCATGTCTTTTAGCGTCAGGTGGGTCAAGCCCAAGCGCTTCGTCATCTCGATGGTTTCATCCAGTGAGAACGCCCGGAACGTGTAGGAGGCGATGCCGAGTGAAAACCGCTTTCTCCGAATTTGACGCATGGGCAACGCGTGAGAAGACTCCGTGAACGCCGCCGCTCCGGCGATCGCCAGTCCAGCGGTCTTGATAAAATCTCGTCGTGATGGATGTTCCATTGTGAAAGACCTCGACTAGAAGGTGCGAATCTTCACATTCCGATAGAAGACCTGATTGCCATGATCCTGCAGGAGGATATGGCCGCTCTTCGCTTCTCCGAACTCCGGAAGATCCTTGAATTTGCTTTCCGCTTTGTGAGAGAGAAACTCCTTCCCTCCCCGTTCATACTCGAGCACCTTGACTCCGTTCAGCCAATGTTCCACATGCTTCCCCTTCACGAGAATGCGGGCATGATTCCATTCCCCCATCGGCGCGGGGCGTTTGTTCGTTGCGGGGATCAGGTCATATAACGACGCCAGTGTTCTGTTCCCCCTGATGCCAAGTTTCGCATCCGGATGTCGTTCATCGTCCAAGATCTGGTACTCGAGCCCCTTGGCAGAGCCCGGCGTCTTGGGCAGTTGTTCCGTAACGAAGTACTTGATCCCGCTGTTCGCCCCCTCGGTCAATTTGAAGTCCACACAGAGTTCGAAATTCTCGAACTCCTCAATCGTGACGATGTCGCCTCCAAACGCCGCCTCGCCGCCCCCCGACGCTTGTACGATCAGCATCTCATCCCGCACGTCCCATCCGCGCGTTGGCAGGGAATCCAGATATGCACCGCGCCACCCGTTCATGCTCGTTCCATCGAACAGCAGGAGCCATCCCTGCTTCTGTTCGTCGGGAGAGAGCGTGTTGGGCTGGGGTTCGGATTGCTGCGCAGAGGAAGATCGAACAAGGACACCAAGGAGAACGACAACACTCAACAGGACGCGCGACTTCATACCGCTTCCTTTCATGAGAAATGGGACAGCGGAATGTAAGCGATGCTTGCCTTGCATTCAACATTTGTTTAAAGTAATGACTCTCTCGATCATCATGAATCAGACCATCGTCGTCGCTCTCGCGTCCTTTGGCATGTCCGGCAGGATCTTCCATGCCCCATTGCTTTCCGCTGATTCCCGATTCCGGATCGCACGCATCTGCCGACGAAGCCCGATGTCCGCGCACGTTGGCATCCCCGCTGTCAGCGTCTCCACACGCTTTGAAGATCTGCTCAACGATCCCGCGATCGACCTCGTCATCGTCAACACACCGGACGACACCCACTTCGACCTGGCACTCCGCGCACTGCAGGCAGGCAAACATGTGGTGGTGGAAAAGCCATTCACCCAAACCGTTGAACAGGCGAAGACGCTGATCAGCGAAGCTCGCCGGGCCGACAGGTTGTTGAGCGTGTTTCACAATCGGCGCTGGGATGGAGACTTTCTCACGGTTCAGAGGCTCCTCCAGGAGGGTTCGCTCGGCCGTATCGTTCAATACGAGGCACACTTCGACCGGTATCGGCCGATCGTTCCCGAGAACACCTGGAAAGAGCGTCCTGAATCGGGGGCGGGGCTGTTGTATAATCTTGGCTCACATATGATCGATCAAGCCTTGGTGCTGTTCGGGATGCCGGAGGCGGTCACGGCCCATCTTGGCATCCGCCGTTCAGGGAGCGGGGTTGATGATTGGCACGACATCCATCTGCATTACTCAGATACCAGCGTTTCTATCAGAGCAAGCTTGCTTGTCTGCGAACAGGGACCGCGGTACATCATTCATGGTGACGAGGGTTCATTCTACAAATACGGGATCGATCCGCAAGAGGAGGCGTTGAAGAACGGCGAATTGCCCGGCGACAGCAATTGGGGGAGAGAGGAGAAACGATGGTGGGGGACAATGACCACGGAGCGGAAAGGGCTCCGCGCGACGACCACGATTGAAACGCTCCCTGGAAATTATCCCGCATACTACGAGAACGTCTACGAAGCGATCGTGAACGGCAAGCCGCCGGCCGTTCCCGCAGAGGATGGACTTCGTGTCATTCAGATCATTGAAGCAGCGAAACGGAGCAATACCGAGAGGAGAACGATCGCGCTGGGTTCAATATGACAAACTAAAGTTTGTCCAACGGCACGGTTCCATCGACGCGTTCAATCGAAACACCCCGCCATTCCGCCACCTGTTTCATGATCGCTCTGCGCGCCTGATCGCGCAGCGAACCGAGGTCGTTCATCGTCAGGTGGGCCGTCTCAATGGGGGGAAGAACTTTGAGTTGAACGTCCGAAGGCTTTCCGAACTTCCAGGAATTCTTCGGGATACAGTCGAATGACCCTTCGATCACCAGCGGAAGCACTGCGGCCTTTGCCCGTATAGCAAGATGGAACGCGCCGTCATTGAATGCACGGACGCGTCCATCGAGCGTTCTCGTCCCTTCCGGAAACATCATCACCGAACAGTTCCGTTCGAGATAGCGCTGCGCCTGGATGAGCGCCTGCGCCCCGCTCCGAGCGTTCTTCCGGTCAACGGGGATGTCTCCTGCCAACGACATCATCCATCCGACAATGGGAATCCGAAAGAGTTCCTTCTTCCCCATCCACTTCATCTCCCACGGAAGATTGCTGATCAGCGGAATGTCCGCCAGCGACTGATGATTCGAGACGACCACATAGGGCCGACGCGGATCGTCGATCGTCTCTCCTGTGATGTGCAGTTTCCAGGATGGATTCGCTTTCGTCAGCGCCTTTCCGAGACCGCGGAACAGATAGCCCGTCCGATAGTGAACCGGATCGCGATCGAGCAAACGGCGGATCGCAAGCAACGGGAGCCAGATCAGGATCAGGAATGCCGTCGTCGACCAGGTGATGGCGGAGCGAACCATGGGCAATTGCGGATTGTGGATTAGGGATTGGGGATTTCTGAGTGTTGATTATTGATTGTTGATTGGGATTTGTTGGCTAAGTGGTGCGGGGATACCGGACACGATGGCTTTCTCGGATTCATTTCCCACGCGATCGACGGCGCTCACCGCGATCCCCATCAGGACCTCGTTCCTCTCCGTGACTTGCTCTTCCTGGGCTCGGCGTGTTCGTGTGCGTTCGACAACCGTACGTGTCATCGGCAGAATGTATTCGCGATCAGCATTATTCACGATGACATACTGCCAAGCGGTGTTGTACTTGAAATACACGACCCACCGGAAGACATCGACAGGCGCGGCATGCGTCCATGCGATCCGCACTGTGTCGTTCACGATGGTGGTTGTCACGAGCGGCACGGTTGGCGCTTCGTCATCCAGCCAAGGCGAGGGGGGCACGAGCGCGTCCTGCCGATACGGTCCTCGCTTCAGTCCCTCATTCAATGCCGTGCTGTCCCGCAAGAACGCCTTCATGCTGAAATGAACATGACCCGGTCCTTCGGGAACGAACCCGCGCGTGATCATGATCTGATTGATGATCTCGTCTGTCCCCTTGTCGTCCGTCATGCGGCCAACGATCATTCCGGGCCAGATGTTCCGCTGCTTTGGGTTTTCGCGCGTCCACCATCCGAGCAATACCGGAAAACTTTGCGGGATCTGATTCACCGGCCAGTACAACTGCGGCGTCCAGTAGTCGACCCAACCTTCGTTCAGCCATAACTTCGCATCGGCATACAGGCCGTTGTACTGATCGAATCCGCTGATCGACGGGGGATTGCCCGGACGCCAGATGCCGAAGGGGCTAAGTCCAAACTTCACGAACGGCTTTTCCTTCTTGATGCCATCGTATACGCGCTTGACGAATGTGTTGACCGACGCACGGCGCCAGTCACCCCGGCTTAAAGACCCGCCACTTGCAACATAGGCGTTCCACGTATCGTCATCCGGAAAATTTCCATCGCCGTACGGATAGAAGTAATCGTCAAAATGAATCCCGTCCACATCATAGCGTCGAACGACATCCATGATTACCGCGTAGGAATGATCCTGCGTTTCTTTGTTCGCCGGGTCGAGCCAGTATGTCCCATTCGGAAGAAGCTTCGCGAGGTGGGGCTTCTTCTTCACGAGAGAATGCTCTGTGATCTCGCCGCCCCGCGGCAACTGCGCTCGATACGGATTGAACCACGCGTGCAATTCAAGTCCGCGCTTGTGCGATTCGCTCACCCAGAACGTCAGCGGATCATAGTGCGGCTCGGGAGCGACGCCCTGCTGGCCGGTCAGATAGTACGACCATGGTTCGAGTGCGCTTTGATACATCGCATCCGCATGTGGCCGCACCTGGAAGACCACGGCATTCATGTTGAGGGCAACACACGAATCCAGGATCGTAAGGGCTTCGCGTTGCTGCTCTTCCGTGGTCAACCCGGGTTTGCTGGGCCAATCAATGTTGGCCACGGTCGCCACCCAAACGCCGCGGAATTCGCGCTCCGCGGAGGGGATCACCGGAGCGGTGTCTTCACGCGAAGGCTTCAGCGAGGAGCAGCCATACTGAAACAGCGCCACGCCGCAGACAAGCAGAAGAGAACTTCGAAAACTGTTCATAGCAATGGTTCCTTGGATGAGGTTACCCCGAGGCAGAATTTACCATTCCGGAGCTTCAGAGGAAAGCCGATTCTCGCGTGTGATCGTGAAAACAAGATGATTTAGGAGCATCACCTCCGTATATTGTTCTGGTCGCTCGTTTTCGTCCAATTCCTAACTCCCAATTCTGAACTCCCAACTCCCCCATGCAAATCGGAATCGTCGGCCTCCCCTACAGTGGCAAGTCCACGCTGTTCCAAACGATCACCAAGACGCATCTTGATCCGACCGCCCTCGTAAAAGCAGAGACGCATCATGCCGTCGTCAAGGTCCCCGATGCGCGCCTGTCCCGGTGCGCCGCGCTTTTCAATCCGAAGAGCACGGTCTTCGCCACCATCGAGTTCGTCGATGTCGTCGGCTTGAAGAAAGGGGATTCCGGTTCGACGCAATTCACGACGAACTTCCTTGGGAATGTAAAGACCAACGATGCGCTGGTCCAGGTCGTCCGCGTATTCGAGAACGAACTCGTTCCTCATCCGGACGGAAGCATCGATCCGTTGCGCGACATCACGACATTCGAGACCGAGTTCATCCTTGCGGACCTGGCGTTGCTTGAGACGCGCATTGAGCGCGTGAAGAAGCAGATGATGAAGTCCGGAGACGAACAGGCGAAGCGTGAGCTCCCCTTGCTGGAACGGTGCCACGCCATTCTCGAAAAGGAAACGCCGTTGCGCGAGCACGAGTTCGTCAAGGAAGAGCTGCATTTCCTCAAGACCTATCAGCTTCTCACCATCAAGCCGATGCTCATCGCGTTGAATTTCGACGAGACGCAGCGAGCGTCTGCGGAGGACATCGTGAAGAAGATCGTGGCGGCCAAGACAGGAAAACACACCGCGGTCGTGTCGTTCTTCGGAAAGATCGAATTGGAGATGTCCGAACTGCCGGACGACGAAGCGCAGGTGTTCATGTCAGAGTATGGGATCACCGAATCGGCGCTCACCACGCTGATCCGCGAATCGTATGCGTTGCTCGGACTGCAATCGTTCTTCACGGTCGGCGAAGATGAATGCCGCGCCTGGACCATCCGCAACGGCATGAATGCCCAGGACGCGGCCGGCGTGATCCATTCCGATTTCTTTGCGAAGTTCATCCGCGCCGAGGTGGTGCACTACGACCACTTCATTGAGGCCGGAGGCTCGTTCGCGAAGACCAAGGAATCCGGACATTGGCGCCTCGAAGGGAAGGAATACATCGTGAAGGACGGCGACATCATGTCGATCAGGCACAGTTGACGATCCCCTTCGACACCCATGGCGACTGCACGGACCTCCATACCAAGTGACCGTCTGATCCAGCTCGAAGAACTCGCTGCACGGTACGCCACCCTTACCGCCAACATCCCTGTTGGATTGTTCCGCAGTACCCCGGGCCCCACCGGACGATTCATCGAAGTCAATCCCGCGCTCGCGGAGATCCTGGGCTTCGACACCATGACCGAATTGCTGACCATCGATGTTTCCTCGCTGTATCTTGATCCCCTGGAACGCCAACGGTTCAGCGACAAGCTGGCGGCGAAGGGGTTCGTCAAGAACGAGGAGCTTTCGTATCGGAAGAAGGACAGCACGCGAATCGTTGTGTCGGAGACGGCGATCGCCGTCCGGGATGCAGACGGCGCGTTGCAGTATTTCGACGGCATTGTCGAGGATATCACCGAGCGGAAGCGGGCAGAAGACGAACTGCTCGTGCAAAAAGCCTATCTCGAACAGCTGTTCAACAGCGCCCCCGAGGCGGTCGTCCTGCATGACACGAACGACCGCGTGGTCAATATCAACGCGGAGTTCACACGCCTGTTCGGCTATGCACGCGATGAAGCGGTCGGACGACTGCTCAACGAGCTGGTCGCACCAGCCGAGTTCATGGATGAAGCCTCCTTCCTTTCCGATCAGGTCATACACGGCACGCAGGTGGAGACGGAATCCCAGCGCCGTCGGAAGGACGGCCAACTTATCGATGTTTCGATCTTGGGCGCGCCCATCCTGCACGACGGCAAACAGATGGGCGTGTATGCCATCTACCGCAACATTACCGAGCGGAAGAAGGCGGAGGATGCACTACGAATCCAAAAGACGTACTTCGAGCGGCTGTTCAACAGCGCACCCGAAGCCATCGCGCTTCATTCCAACACAGACCGGATCGCAAACATCAATCGCGAATTCTCGCGTATGTTCGGCTATACGCGAGAAGAAGCCATCGGACGGCAGATCAACACGCTCATCGTTCCGGCGTCGCTGCAACAGGAGGCCGCTGACGTCTCGCGGCGCGTCTTAAGCGGTGAACGGATCGAGCTCGACACAAAACGCATGCGGAAGGACGGCACCCTTATCGATGTCTCCGTTCTGGGTGCGCCGATCGTTCACGAGGGGGTACAGATCGGCGATTATGCCATCTACCGGGATATCGGCGAACGAAAGCGCGCGGAGGAGGAATTGCTCGTTCAGAAGGCCTATCTGGAGCAGCTCTTCAACAGCGCGCCGGAAGCGATCGTTCTCCATGATTCGGACGATCGGGTGGTCAATGTCAACACGGAATTCACCCAAATGTTCGGATATACGCGGGAGGAAGCGGTCGGTCAGTTCATTAACGATTTGGTTGCGCCGAAGAAGCTTCGAAACGAAGCGGATTTCTTTTCCAAGTCGGTCATCGGCGGCGAGCGCATCGAGGCAGATTCACAACGAAGGCGGAAGGACGGCTCGCTCATTGACGTGTCGATCATGGGCGCCCCCATCGTCACGGGCGGAAAGCAGATCGGCGTCTACGCCATCTATCGCGATATCACCGAACGGAAGCGTGCCGAGGAATCCCGCATCCGCGCGCAGGAAGAGGCTCGTCTTGCACGGAACATCCAACTTCGGCTTCTCCCGAGCGAGCCGCCGCAAATCGCCGGCTATGATATCGCCGGGAAAAACCTTCCCGCATTGAACGTTGGAGGGG
>JALONE010000278.1 GCA_025455125.1 Bacteroidota bacterium | reverse complement strand
CAGGTGTAGTCGACATATCCCTCCCCGTGCGAACGGACCACTCTTGCCATCTCCACGAACAACAGCTTGCCCGAGGAATCCCGCATGTCCGAGAGATCCTGACCGTTCAAGTCGGGACGGTACGGATGCATGACCATCACAGGGAACGTGTCTGTGATCCAGAAGTAATCCTTTCGGTCTGCACCGTAGCGAAGCTGTTCCACCTGGCTCACCGCCTCTTGCTGTGCCCGTTGCCGTGTCAGAAGGCCGGCGGCTTCCTGCTGATGCCAGTAGGACAAGATGCCCCAGGCGGAATGCGTCAGCTCGCGGATCATCTCGCGCTTGCGGCCGTGAACGGTTTCTTCGAACTGCGGAATAAGGACGATGAAGAACGCGGCGATGTAGAGAGTGATCGCCAGCAATGCTGGCAGGAGCGTCTTCAGGATGAAGCGGATTCGTGAGCCGGGAGCGTTCATGGGATCGCCAGCGATTATTCGCGAGAGCGGGACGCACGCGCCTCGCGGAGTGAGAGAACGTGCAGTTGATTCGCATCAGTGTCGAGCATCATGCATCCATTCATGCGGGTCGTTCGCGCCACGCCGGGGGCGACGATCCATTGCACCTCCGAGGAAAGCGTGATACATCCAAACGGGCGGAGGTTGAATCCGGATTCCGTCACGATCAGGCATCCCTCCGGATGGCCGTGTCCGGAAAGGCCGATCCGGCACCCTCGGGCGCGCTGGAATTCAAAGTGTCGGGCCAGGTGTGCGCTTTGTTCGGGGAAGTGGATGGTCGAGCCGGAGAAATCGGGATGGCAGAAGTGAGAGAGCAGGAGAGCATCGCCTTCGATCGGCAGCTGCGCGATCTCGGGAAGGGAGTGAAGGAACGCCCGCGCATCGTCGCTCAGTTGCGACGACATTTCATTATCCTCGTAGAGCCAGACCTTTGCGCGGGCTCGTCGTTCGCGCGTCGGGTAGTCAAGGGAGTACCAATCCGGGCCGTATTCGAACCCCGCCTGATGCGTCGGCACTTTCCGGACGGCATAGAGGTCGTGATTCCCCGCCACCGCCGCGGCACATCTTTGGCGGATCCGATCCACGCACGCCTCGGCGTTGCGGGATGTGATGTACTGATAGAAGGGGAGAGTGAAGCCGACGATGTCACCCAGGCAAACGATGCGATCGCATTCGTAGCCATCGAGCACCTCCAGAGCCAGATCGAGGCTGACGATATCCTCATGAATATCCGCCAGAATGCCGATGCGCATGACGGAGCACTCCGTCCGACAACGAAGAAGAGAAGGTAGAGACTGGGAAACACTCCTGGAAACTCAGAGAGTTCGCGGAAGGCAAAATACCGAAGGAACAGCGGAAAGGCAAAGCCCAAGAGTTCGAAGTCGAACCCAGTTTTCCATGATTTGCCCAGAGCGATCCACGGAGCAATGCCTTGGGGGAAGTCTGGGCGGAAGTCAAAACTCACAAGTCAGAAGGGTTGGCCTGTGAAGGTGCTGACTTGGCCAACTCTTTTGACTTCTGCCTTTTGACTTCGAGTTGCGTGGTTCAAGAATTCCACGAGATTTCACAGATTCACACGAGACGACAGCAAACAGGCCTGACCATTGACCCGGTCAGTCACCTCTATCTCGGCTTCGGCCGTCTTCGCGGTCCGCGCGGACGCGGTTGGCTCGACCGGCGCTTTGCACGCTCCTCGTCGTGTGCTGCCGCGCTCTTTGCGACCTCGTCCGGAATCGGGATCAGCAAATGCGGATCCGGATACGTGCAAGGAATCTTCTTCCCAAGGAACTCTTCCAGCTTCACGATCTCGTATGAATCATATTCATCCGCAAAGCTGATCGATGTTCCGCTAGCGCCAGCACGTCCCGTGCGTCCTATGCGATGGACGTACTCTTCAACATCCGACGGCATGTTGTAATTGATGACGTGGGATATTCCTTCGACATGGAGGCCGCGCGAGGCGACATTGGTCGCCACCAGCACGCGAACCTTCCCTTCGCGAAATCGTTCGAGCCGATGCATGCGTTGTCGCTGGTCCACATCTCCGGAGAGCAGGGTGCTGTCCACGCCGTGCGAATTGAGAGTGTCGTTGAGGTCGCGCGCCTCGTCCCGACGATTGACAAACACCAGCACGCGGTTCAGATGCTTCTGATTGATGAGGTTGTACATCAAGACGGGCTTTTCCTGCTGCGTGGTGATGTAGGTGATCTGTTCGACGGTGTCGACGGCGACCATGTCCGGCGTCACGTTCACCTCAAACGCCTGCCGGGTCCAGGATTCAGAAAGCCGACGAACATCACCGGACATTGTTGCGGAGAAGAACATCGTTTGCCGCTTGGCCTTGGGCGGCGTGCTGATGACGATCGACTTGACGGCATCGATGAATCCCATGTCCAGCATCGGATCGGCCTCGTCGAGCACAAGGATCTCGACATGGGAAAGATCGACAAGGTGCTTTCGTTTGAAGTCGAGCAGGCGACCCGGCGTGCAAATGAGGACGTCGCTCTCTTGATTCTTCAGCGCGTTCTGCTGCTTCTGGTAGTCGATGCCTCCGACGAGCGCCAGAATGCCGCACGGAATGTACTTCCCGAGTCCGCGCGCATCCTTTTCGATCTGCATGACAAGCTCACGCGTCGGCGCGAGGATCAAGGCGCGAGGCGTTCCATGAGGACGTTTCTCCTTGAGAGGATTGCGCATGAAATGTTCGAAGATCGTGATCAGAAAGGCCGCGGTTTTTCCGGTCCCGGTCTGCGCCTGGGCAACGACATCTTCGCCGTGGAGCGATTTGGTCAGTGTTTCCGCCTGCACCGGGGTGCAGTACTGAAACCCGAGATCGAAGATCGCATGCATCACAGACGAGGACAATGTGAAATCATGAAAGCGGGTCTTGCCGTCGACGACGGGGATCTTGAACGCAGATGGATCCCATGGGGATTCCACAAGAGGTGGCGGAGGCGCTTGGTGTTCTTTGCGGACCGGCTTCTTTGCCGCATGTCGCGCAGCGTACTCATCACGAGTTTCTCTCCGCCGCTTCTCATGCGCTGACGGCGGAAGTCCCGATCTCTCATGCGGAGGCGTCGATCGAGTCTTTTTCGGATGCGTCGAGTCTTTTGGCGGATGCGCGGTGGATTTCTGCGCGATCTTGGGTTTCGGTGCAAAGAGGGATTTGAACGAGGAGACGATGCGTTTCAGCACGGGTTCTTACTCACGGTGGAACAGGAGAATTGAATTATAATATACGGAAACGAAGAGAAGTATTTGGATGTTGCTTGCGGGAAGGAGAATTGGGGAAGGGGCGGAATTGGGAAATTGATGATTCCGAGTGGAATTCGTGGAAAATCAGCCCAACTTGATGAAGAGGGCTT
>JALONE010000277.1 GCA_025455125.1 Bacteroidota bacterium | reverse complement strand
CCCGTTTTTGCTCTCTTCGTTGAATCGCTTGAGACCAATCCCGAATACCTCGCGACCATCGCCGGTGCCATCTTCTCCGTCGCGGGGGTTGCGATGCTCATCGGTTCTCCGTGGTGGGGAAAGAGGAACGACGCAAAGAGCTATCAGAAGAACCTCACCATCGCCATCACCGGTGCGGGAATCGCATACGCGGCGCAAGGATTCGTCACCGAGGCGTGGCAGCTCATCGTCTTCCGTTCCATCCAAGGATTTTGCCTCGGCGGGATCCTTCCGACGCTCTATTCATACGTCAGCAAGAACGCGCCGGCCGAGCGCCGCGGCGGGATCATGGGGATCGCCTCGAGCATGAACATCCTCGCAAGCATGATCGGACCGCCCGCAGGCGGGGTGGTCGCGGCGTATATCAGCCTTCGGTCGATCTTCTTCATTACTGGCGGACTGATGCTCTCCGCACTGTTCATCGTCCGCACACGATTCATCGACATGCGCGGCGCGGAGGTCGTCGGCCGCGATCTGGACCGTCCCATCGTTGAGACGGATTGAGCGGTCTTCGCAAAAGGAAGCAGCCCACATGGCCTCGACCGAACGGCTTTGCTTGCTGGACAGCATGGCGCTTGCGTATCGCGCGCACTTTGCCTATATCCAGCGACCGCTCACGACCAGCGCGGGACAGCCGACGAGCGCCGTCTTCGGGTTCGTCTCGTTTCTTCAGCGCATTCTCCAGCAGGAATATCCGGATCACATCGCCGCTGTCTTCGACACGCAGGCACCGACCTTCCGGCATGAGGCCTATGCGGAGTATAAGGCGACTAGGGAAGACATGCCGGAGGCTCTCGTTTCGCAGATCCCGTTAATCAAGGAGGTGATACAGGCGTACCACATCCCTGTGGTCGAGATGGACGGATATGAAGCGGACGACGTCATCGGGACGCTCGCCCGGCAGGCGGAGAAGGAAGGGGTCCGCACGTTCATCGTCACCGCGGACAAGGACATGATGCAGCTCGTGTCCGATATTATCAAGCTCTACCGGCCGGGGAAGCAAGGGGGCGATCTGGAGGTCGTCGGCATAGATGGCGTACGGGAGAAGTTCGGCGTCGCACCCAATCAGGTCATCGACGTACTCGCCCTCATGGGGGACTCTTCGGACAACGTGCCCGGCGTACGCGGCATCGGCGAAAAGACCGCGATCCCGCTGATCCAGAAACATGGTTCGATCGAGGCGCTGTACCAGAACCTCGCAGCAGTCGAGTCGAAGAGTGTTCGCGCGAAGCTCGAAGCCGGACAAGAGCTTGCATTCCTGTCGAAGAAGCTTGTCACCATCGACACCGCTGTTCCCCTCGCACTCTCCTTCCACGACCTCCGCGCATCGGCACCTGATACCGACCGGCTCCGACAGCTGTTTGAGACACTCGAATTCCGGTCCCTTGCCGCAAAGATTCAGCAGCACAGCGCTCCCCACGCGCCGGCTGCGCCCGTGGCGGAAGAGGCACTGCCGATCGAGCAGCCGAAGACGAACATCCGCAGCGACGAGCACACGTACACGCTCATCACAGCGGAGTCCGAGTTCGACAAGCTCTGCGACCGATTGTCCGCATCGTCCTTCTTCGTCTTCGATACAGAGACGACTTCAACCGACGCGCTGAATGCGGACTTGGTCGGCGTCTCGTTCGCAATGAAGCCGCGCGAAGCATTCTTCGTCTCCATTCGAACCGAAGCCCCACCTGCCGGCACCGATCTGTTCACCCAGTCGCAGCCCTTGAGCCTCCGCCGACAAGGAATCCCGCTGGAGCACTGCATCGCACGCCTCAAACCGATCCTCGAGAACCCCGCGATCACCAAATGCGGACATAACATCAAATACGACATGCTCGTGCTTTCGCGCTATGGGATCGCGACCACAGGGGACGTCGTTGACACCATGATCGCGAGTTACGTCCTTAGGGCAGATGCCCAGCACGGGATGGATGCGGCGGCGCTGGAGCACCTCGGATATCGAACGGTGTCGTATTCGGACCTGGTTGGCACGGGCAAGGCGCGGAAGGACATCCGGGAAGTCCCGTTGACGGAACTGAGCGATTATTCATCCGAAGACGCGGACATCACATTTCGCCTTGCGGATGCGCTGAAACAGAAGGTGGACGCGCAAGGAATGCTCGCACTCTGTGAGCAACTCGAGTATCCGTTGGTCTCCGTGCTGATGCGCATGGAAGCGACCGGCGTGGCGATCGATCCGGGCTTCCTTGCCGAGATGTCCAAGGAACTGGAGAAGCAACTCGAGGGATTGACCAAGGACATCCACGAGCTGGCGGGGGGACCGTTCAACATCAATTCGACGCAACAGCTGGCAGAGATCCTGTTCAATCGGCTTCAACTCCCCACTGTTCGCAAGACCAAGACGGGCTTCTCCACCGATGTCGCCGTGCTCGAGGAGCTTCGTCACAAGCATCCCATCGTCGACAAACTTCTTGATTATCGTCAGTTGGCAAAGCTGAAGTCCACCTATGTTGACGCGCTGCCGAAGCTGGTGAATCCGCGGACAGGTCGTGTCCACACGTCATTCAACCAGACGGTCGCGACGACGGGACGGCTCTCGAGCAGCGATCCAAACCTGCAGAACATCCCCATCCGGACGGATATCGGGCGATCCATTCGGCGTGCGTTCGTTGCGGGGGATCCCTCGTCGGTGATCCTCTCGGCGGATTACTCGCAGATCGAGCTCCGGGTGATGGCGCACATCTCCGGCGACGAAGGATTGATCGAGGCGTTCTTGAACAGGGAGGACATTCACGCGACGACCGCGGCGCGCGTATTCGGGGTAGCGTTGTCCGAGGTATCGAAGGACATGCGGCGCAAGGCGAAGGAAGTGAACTTTGGGATCATGTACGGGATCGGCGCCTTCGGGCTTGCAGGCCGTCTCGAGATCTCACAGGCGGAGGCGCGCGACATCATCGACAAGTACTTCGCGCGGTTCCCGAAGGTGAAGCAGTACATCGAAGCCACCAAGGCATCGGCGCGCGAACTCGGATACGTCAGCACGCTCCTCGGGCGGCGAAGGTATATCCCGGACATCAGAAGCACCAACCAGGCCGTCCGCGCGAACGCGGAGCGACAGGCCATCAACATGCCGATCCAGGGAACATCGGCCGACATGATCAAGCGTGCGATGGTCGACATCGACCGCACGATCCGGGAGCACTCACTGTCCGGCCGGATGGTGCTGCAGGTTCACGACGAGCTCGTCTTTGAGGTGCCCAAGCGGGAGGTGGAGAACATGCGGGTGTTGGTGGAGGAACGCATGAAGGGGGCGTTGCCGTTGGCCGTGCCGGTGGAGGTGGAGATCGGTGTGGGGGGGAATTGGGGG
>JALONE010000276.1 GCA_025455125.1 Bacteroidota bacterium | reverse complement strand
ACCATGCTTGCGGTCGATGCCTTGTTCTTCCCTGCGATGTCGTATGCGGTTCCGTGGTCTGGTGAGGTTCTGACGATGGGGAGTCCTGCCGAGTAGTTCACTCCTGTTTCAAATCCTGCCATCTTCAGCGGGATGAGTCCCTGATCATGGTACATCGCGACAACAGCGTCGTACGATCGATAGGCGTGCTGTCCAAAGAACGCATCCGCTGGAAACGGCCCGTGAGCCGTGATGCCGGTCTGCTCCAGTGAACGCATGGCCGGCAGGATGAGGTCTTGTTCCTCCGTCCCGATCATCCCGTTCTCTCCCGCGTGGGGATTCAACGCGAGGAGCGCGACCCGTGGCTTCCGAATGCCAAGGTCCGCGCGCAGGGTCTGGTACACGATCGTAACCTTCTCGACGATCTTTTCAACGGAGAGTTGGTCGGCGACCGAGCGCAGCGGCGCATGCACGGTCACGAGTCCGATCCGCATGTTCGGACCGATCAGCATCATGGCCACCTTCTGCGAGCGGCTGAGCAACGCGACCATTTCTGTTTGTCCGGGGAATGCGTATCCCGCAAGTGCCAGCCCTTCCTTCGAAACAGGAGCAGTCACCATCGCTGCGGCCTTGCCCTGCAGGCAGATATCGACCGCTCGCTCGATCGCCAGCCCGGCATTCTTCCCCGAACTCTTTGTCGGTGCACCGTAGGCAATGTCAGCCCCGATGGCGTCCCCGACGTCGACGATGGGAATGGATCCCTTCGGGAAGACCGTGAGATTCGTCTTCCGAAACGGAGTGCGGATACGAATGCGCCGGGCGGTCTCATCAAACACAGCACCCGGCCCTACAAGCACTGGTATGCAGACCCGCCGAATGGAGGGGTCTTGAGCGCATTTCAAGGCGAGTTCCGGTCCGATGCCGTTGTAATCGCCGATCGTGATCAGGAGTGCAGGTTTCACCATTGGTCCATCGATGTCAGCGTGAACATGCCGGTACCATCATTCAGCTCAAAGACGAATCGTTTCTTCAGGCGAATGTAGGTCCATGTCTCCGTTTGCCGTCCGTCCGGATGGAGTTTCCGGTCTGTGACCGACGGGGAGCCATACAGGATGAAGATCCTCCCCTGGTCGGTCTTGTAGCCGTCTGATTCGCGCGTTGAGGAGAAACGCTGGATCGCCTCATCGACCCTCCGGTAGTATTCCGTCATCAACGGATTGAACGACTGAGTCGAGTCTGGACTCCGCTTCTGCCAGAACGCCCGAAATGCGCTTGCCGACTTGGATGAACTGAGCGATTTCAACTCGTCCATTTCGGCCTCGGTGGCGATGTGCCGGAGTGCTTCGATCGCGATGTCTATCCTGCCAAGCGACATGGGCCGGTCGTTCCACACGACGGGGCATGGGATCTCCACGCGTGTGGAATCGTCGCCTGCGCGAATCACTGCCGACCACGTGTACAACCCAGGCTCGACGGTTTCCGAAGGGAATGGGATGATCAGGAGTCGGAACCGGGGGGGAGACGGCTTGACATGGTACACGACGCTCTCTCCCGGCGACTCATGGAGTTCCGGGATGCCGGGGAGTTCCGTCCATGCCGTCCCCGTGAGGCTGAGTTCATCGCGTGTCGGTTCCAGCGGTCTTCCCTTCAGTTCCCATCGCACATCAATTGCGGCGCTTGAGTCCGGAACCACCGTTTGAACGGCAAACGATGCACGTGCACCGAACGGGAGCGCTCCACCATAGTTCAGCGGAACGAGTGCGGAAATGCCGCCGTCCACAGGACGCACGATCGACTCGATCAACAGGGGAGCAGAAGACTGGATCACTTGGGTGCGAGGCGGAATGCGGACAGCGATGGCGCGGTCAAAGTGTCTTCGCTCTGATTGCAGATCGCGCACTTCGAACGAGACCGTGTACGACCCGGGCTGTGCTTTGAACGTGAGCGCACCGATGACATCTTGTGCGTTTGAGGAAACGGGACCTTGCGATTGTGAGATGACGATGGGTCTGAATTCCCGTCCAACGACGATGCCATTGTCAGAGAAAAGCTCTGCGACGATCTCTCCTCGAGCGCGGAAGTCTTCGCCCGCTTGCCGGAGAAAGGTGAAGAATGTTCGAGGGATCCGGAATTGCAGATGAATCGTGGCAGCCGCAGTATCGGCGGAAAAGAAGGCGATCGTTTGCGCCATGACCGGCAGGCCCTGCATCCCTGGCAAAGGCTGACCGACCGGTCTCAACCCCTGTGCATCGAGCGATGCATGCAGGAGCAAGACGAGGATCCAAAGTATGGGCGTGATGCGTATTGAGGTTTTCATCGTCAACTCTCATTTCCATTGTCGCAGGAACTCCGTCAACAGGCGGACGCCGACGCCGGAGCCTCCCTTCGGCACATACTCAGACGTTTCTTCCATCATCGCCGTTCCCGCAATGTCCAGATGAACCCACGGATACGAACCGATGAACTTTTTCAAGAACATCGCGCCAGTGATCGTTCCGGCCCAGCGGCCCCCCACATTACGGACATCCGCGACGTCGCTCTTGATGAGGCGCTCATATTCATCATAGAGTGGGAGTTCCCAAACACGTTCGTAAGTTCGTTCGCCCGCCTTGCGGAGCTTGTCCATCAGCGATGGGTCAGTTCCCAACATGCCGGTTACGACGTGACCGAGCGCAACAACAACGGCCCCCGTCAGCGTTGCAAGATCAATGACAGCTGCGGGCTTGAGCGAATCGGCATATGCGAGAGCGTCCGCAAGGATAAGCCGTCCCTCAGCGTCGGTGTTGTCAACCTCGGACGTCTTCCCGCCGTGGTGACGAACAATATCGCCAGGCTTGAGTGCGCTTCCGCTCGGCATGTTCTCGACTGCCGGAATCAAGCCGATCACGTGAACATTGAGCCCCAGGCGGGCAACAGCGTCGAATGTTCCGATGACGGCGGCGGCTCCCGACATATCCATCTTCATTTCCGCCATGCCGGCAGACGGCTTGATCGAAATGCCGCCTGAATCGAAGCAAACGCCTTTCCCCACAAGAACGACTGGTCGCTTCGCCGGGTCTCCGTACTCGAGGATCATGAATCGAGGCCCTCGTACGCTTCCTTGGCCGACCGCCAGGATTCCTCCCATTTCGTGCTCACGGAGTTCATCCTCGTTCCATACCGTCACGGTGTAGCCGGAGCGCTCACCGGAAGCCCGGGCAGCTTCGGCGAGCGATTCGGGATGGATCTCGTTTCCGGGAGCATTGGCGAGGTCGCGCGCGAGCGTCGTGGCGGAGCAAATGATCGACGCGGTCTCCGTTGTGGCCGGGAGGACACGCTTCCATATCGGACGGTCGCTACCAAGATGCAGATGGAGCAGCGATTCGTCGTTCCCGTTCTTCTTCGTGA
>JALONE010000275.1 GCA_025455125.1 Bacteroidota bacterium | reverse complement strand
TGTTGCCGTAATACCAGTTCAAGTTGGCATACTCGACCGCGCCAACTCCGGCAACCACCTTCATGTCCCCGATCGTGAACGGAACCGCCACAAGGAGTTCGAGCGGAAGATCGCGGTCCGCATTTCTGCTCCAACTTGGTCCGATCGCATCGAACGGCCGTTGAACAGAATCTGCCTGAGTCGTCAAGACCGTATCCGGATCGCTGAGTTGATCCGTCAACCCTTCCATCAGAAGACCGAATGCGGAATGGGTCTGCAGTCCGCCGTATCGCTGCTCCTGACGCGTTCGAGTCACCTGGCGCAAACCGCCGACGGAGATCTGGATGCCTTCGGTCGCGATCAACGACGCCGGGTTCGCGAACATCAGCCCGATATCCTGCGTCGCGCCGAACAACGTTCCCCCCGCGCCGCGGGAAGCAGCGGAGTGCATCGTTGTCCGATGCAACCCTTGAACCGTCAACGGGGTATCATATCCTTGCGCGGAGAGATCGGCGCGGAGACAGGCAACCAGAAGCGCGAGTGCAACCGCATAGCGTATCGTTTCGGACGGTTTCATTGGAATTTGACTCCTACGCTGATCCGGTGAACGTCGCCGAGATTGTAGTGCAGCATCCCGTAGCTGTAGTCAAGCGCCAGGCGCAGATCGCCCAGCATCTGCTTCAGTCCGAGGCCCGCGGTGAGACCGTCCGCATCGTATCCGAATTTGTAGCCTCCGCGGAGCGCGACCGTTTTCTCGAACTCGTACTCCACGCCGAAATGCGCTTGTTGCGCGTAGTCATTCGGTTGGAAGAGGTCGAATGCGATCCCTAGGCGGCTCGATTCCGCAGGGAGCAGTAATGCATCGGTTCCGATCATGTCGGCCGCTATGCCCAGCCTGAGGGACATCGGCACGACACTGCTTTCCTCTGCGTAGCGGACGTTTCCTCCAAAGTTCTGAGCCGACGCCGCGATGCGGATCGTTCGGAATCCTGTGTTGTAGTTGATCCCGAAGTCGAAGAGCAACCCGTCCGTCCAGGTCTTCGCACTCACGGTGTCGGTGCCAAACTCGCCCCGGACAGCGGCGATCCGGTCGCCGTTGTACAGCGATTCGTGTGCATACTTCACGGTGATCCCAGTAACGAACTTGTTCGTGATCGCTGCGGCATAGCTGACACCCGCGACGATCGCATAGGGACGGAAGGTCCGTCCTGTAAGCCCGGGATAAAGAATGTCCTCCGTGTACGGGGGGACCCAGAGGGCTTCATCGATGGCGCCGAAGTCCACATATTGGAGCTGCAAGCCTACCGATCCCCAATCACCGAAGGACATGGCACCCGAAATCGCTCCCTGCTGTGTGTCAAAGATCCACTTCAAGTAGGTCAGCGAGAATTCGTAATTCTCCGCGTAGGCGAGCCCCGCGGGATTCCAGAACACGGCTTCCGCTCCCGACGCCAGCACGACATACGCATCACCCATTGCTGTGGCCCGGGCATTCGGCATGACCTTCAAGAACTGCAAAGATGTGCTCCCGACTTTCTGCGCCATGACCGAGCCCGAGCACAAGAGAACCGCAAGGAGCAGGCTGATGATACCACTGCGAGTTTTCATGTTGTCCGTCTCCTTGGTCAATGAATGACGACGAATTTTCCACGAACGATCGCGCCAGTGTCCAGGTCCTCGACCGTGTAGAAGTAAACGCCGGAAGCGATTCGTTGATCATTCCGGGACAATTGCACCCACTCATGCGAGTAGTATGAATCATGTTCGACGCTGGTGATCAGCTGTCCGCTGTACGAGAAGATCCGGATCGTTGCGCGTCGCGGGAGTCCGTAGAAATTGAGACGGTCCGCCGGGTCTCCCTGCAGTCCGGTGAATTTGAACGGACCCTGCAGCACTAGCGGGTTCGGTGCAACGAAGACCTTTGTTTCACCCAGACGGTCTACGGCATTTTGCTGGGTCAGATGGGGCGTGACGTTCGTATAGCCGCTCTTTCCGCCGAGCGAGTCGACAGAAAGAACGCAATAGAAGTACCCCTCCCCGCTCAAGCTCCCCGCATCTCGAACCGTGTACTGGTTCGGGAAGGTCGGATCCGCATTGTAGTATCGCGAGTCACGCCGCGCAACACTGTCCATTCGTTCCCACGTCACGCCGTCATATGACCGAAGGACCAGATAGTGGCTCAAGCCAGCGCGGATGCGCCCCGCAGCGACCGCCGCCTGAACGCTCGGCAACGAGGTGAAGCCTTCGATCGCCGGCGACCAGACCAAGCGGTTCTTCACGTCGGCGGAATTGTAGACATTGAGCACTGGCGCGGGAAACGGAATGTACGTTTGTCCGCTTCCATAGGCTCCGGATGCGGGTGTGCTCTCCGGCCTGAATTGGATCCCATCGTACTTGGTGAGCGGCTGACCCGTGTACATCTGAATCGCCCGGTCAGCGACATCCCGCAAGGAAATGACCTTCGATGGATCCGCCGACGAAATGCCGTTCCCCGCGGTCACGTACCAAGGAAGTTCGTGGTTCCGCAGATAGGTGCTCCCCATCGACGTGATTCCCGCGATCGCCGAGAGTCCCGGGTAGGTCAGCGTGTCATACCAACTCGGGACAGGCAGGAACCATCCCGTGGTCGTGCTGTTCGCCCCCCCCGCGTCACGCCAGACGCTATCAGCGGAAACACCGGGACCGTACCCAACTGCATGCGCGGTCGAGAACTTCAGACTCTGTCCCTTCGGGAAGATGTACGGACCAAACGACGTGTAATGGAAGAACGCGCCGGTGTACCCGCTCGCAGACAACGCACGCGGTTTCATCCGCCCATGCCAGTAGTCGATCATCTCAGCCGATCGCACTGGATCCTGGAGTGACGGATTCCAGGTGCAAACACGATAGGGGGCATGATAGTTCGCCCACGCTGTCGAATCGGCGGATGGGGTCGATCCGGTCGTCTTGTGGTTGAATCCGGCTGGATTGTGAAGGGTCAGGGTGAGACCCCGCTCGATCGTCCGAGCAACGTCCTGGTTGCGATTCGAATTTGTCTCGGTCGCGTATGGCTGCTTGAACTTGCCGTTCGCGTCCCACACGCGTGCGGAATCGGAAACGAGATACTGGGTATTCTGCTTGAGCATCAGATGATCGTAGTCATAGTGCAGCGGCAAGAACCCAATGGCTTGCGGGGAATTCAAGCCGCCCCGTCCGCCGGGTTGCGACCACACATTGAAATATGTTTGCTCCGGGAACCCGTCGCGCGGATGCACATACAACATCAACCGGGAGAAGTTGTAACGCGCATATTCTTCTCGGCTCCGGCTCGTCGTCGACGATTCGCTCCAGACGCCGTACTTCCGCATGAGGCCGAATGCGGAGGGAGATAAGGCATTCTGGAACATC
>JALONE010000274.1 GCA_025455125.1 Bacteroidota bacterium | reverse complement strand
GATCACGTTGATCACCACGAGAATGCCGAGCACGAGCAGAACGCGGACGAGAGATTGAGTTTTTGCTTTTGAGTTCATTATGTTTTGCTATTAGCGATTGGCTGTTGGCTATTAGCGACTGACCACCTGCCTACGTTACGCTCCGGCAGGCAGGCTGGCTACTGATTACTGACTACTGACTACTGATAACCGTCCTCTGATTCCTCCTCCTACCATCTCCTTCGTCCCAACGATACCACGGTCAGATAGAGCATGAACCCGAGGACCGAAAGGAAGTACACGATATCCCGCGTATCGATCACGCCGCGTGCGATGTTCGAGAAATGATAGTCGATGCCGAGATACTCAAAGATGCTCGTGAGGCTTTCGGGTACGTAGAAGAGCACTTTGTCGAACATGAACAGCACGAGCGCCATGAGGAAGCCGATGATGAATGCGACGATCTGGTTCTCGGTCAGACTGGACGCGAGCAGGCCGACGGACACATAGACTCCCGCCATCAATAAGAGCCCGAGATATCCCCCGATCACGGGGCCGTTGTCGATGCGCCCGAGGAACGCGATGGTGATATAATAGAACAATGTCGGAAGCAGCGCGACACCGATGAGTGCCCAGGCGGCGAGGAATTTTCCCGCAACGATCTCGCCGTCGTGCAAAGGTTTGGTGGTCAGCAGTTCGATCGTTCCCGCTTTCGTTTCTTCCGCAAGCAAACGCATGGTGATCGCGGGGACGACGAAGAGGAAGACGATCGGCACCAGCTCGAACATCAGCCGCATGGAGGCGATATTCATGAGGAAAAGATTGCTCGTGTGAAACCAGCCGATGATGGCGAGGAACACGACGATCACGACGTACGCCACCGCGGAATTGAAATACGAGCGAAGCTCTTTCTTGAAGATCGTCGCCGTGTTGCGAGTGGAGAGGAGGATGAGGGATTTGTCCATAGCGAGTGCTTGGGGCTATTTGCGATTAATGATTTATGATTGACGAATGCCCGCAGTTTGACTTTTGCCTTATGACTTTTGACTTAGCTTCCCACTGTCAGCTTATGAAATACCTCTTCCAAACTTGTCGCCTTGCGCGAGAGCTCCAGCATTACCCAGCGCTCCTGAACGGCGAGGCGGAAGAGCTCTTCACGGACATCGGTTCCGCGGGCAACGTCGACCAGGAATCGGTGTGTCTCGCCTTCCTGTGTTCCGTACGTCACGTTTTCCACCGATGAAACCGCCTTGATCTTCGGAACGATGTCGGTCAACGCATTCGCGACGGATGCTTTCAATTCCAATGCAAGCTGGTCCGCGCCCCGGAATTGGGATTGCAGTTGTTCCGGCGTTCCATCCGCGGCGATCCGGCCTTCATGAATGATGACCACGCGATCGCAGGTCGCTTGGACTTCGGGAAGAATGTGTGTGGATAGGATGACGGTCTTCGCGCGACCGAGCTGACGAATGAGGTTCCGGATCTCGACGATCTGGTTCGGGTCGAGACCGCTCGTGGGTTCATCAAGAATGAGCACCTCGGGATCATGGATCATCGCTTGCGCGAGGCCCACGCGCTGGCGGTATCCCTTCGACAACTCGCCGATGTCCTTGTGGCGAACATCGCCAATCCCGCAGACTTCCGTCATCTCCTTGAGCCGCGAACGGATGTGTGAACTCTGAACTCCCTGAAGCTGGGCCGCGTACTCGAGATACTCGACCACATTCATATCATGATAGAGGGGATTCATCTCCGGGAGATAGCCGATCTTGCGGCGCACCTCGAACGATTGCTCGGAGACCGAGAGACCGTCGACCTCGACCGTCCCGCCGGAGGCAGGGAGGTAGCAGGTGATGATCTTCATCGTCGTGGTTTTGCCGGCGCCGTTCGGACCAAGAAATCCGAGGATTTCTCCGGTTTTCACGTCGAACGAAATGTCATCCACGGCCTTTTCTTGGCCATAAAATTTCGTCAAATTGCGAACTGCAATAGCCATGGTTGGCGATTTCCGATTGTTTTTAAGGATATTGCGAGACGGGGAATAGATTTTACGGAATCAGCGACTGAAATTCAAGGAATTTCAACCGAATTGTGTTAGACGAGGGAAAAACGGGGATAGTTCCCGGAAATCGGGGTGTCCGATTCCTTCACTTAGAAGCCCTACAGTGCGACGATGACTCCCAACTTTGCACTCAAGGCTCGCGTCAACCCGTCCACATTCACTTCGCGCTTCAGGAGCGGGACGGCAGCGGAGAGACTCACATCGAATTTGCCGGCGAGGGGGTAGACAACTTCCCCGACGACATTCACCTGCAATGCGTTGCTGTTCTCGAGATCCGCGTATACTTCGCTCCCGCTGGCTCCCCCGACGAGCACGCTGGATTTCGTCAAGCGCTGGACGGCCAGCAGTTCTCCGGAAAACCGGAGCCGCTCGATCGACGACCGGTATCCGCCCCGAAGCATGATGTCATCCCCCCGCTTCAATCGCGTCAGCGCGTTCGTGTTCCGGCTGCGCGAGAGTTGATACGCCAACGCCGTCATCCACTCGTGATTCTCGTATGAGATGCCGACGATCAGGTCGGTCGTGCCGAGTCCGGGTTGGTAGGATTGCGGCAATCCTGCGGTATTCTCCTCTCCGATCGACAATCGCGCCCCTGCTTGGATCGCGAATCGCGTACGATGTGTTTTGTTGATCGTCTGCTCGGCCGTTACAACGGCGTCGCCGATACCGCGCGTTGAGCCAAGCGGGCCGCTGATGTGTGTGAAGGGAAGACGGACCTGCAGATTTGTGTGCGGCGACAATCGGAATACGGCGTCGAGCTGAACGCCGTTGAACGTCAGGTCGTCCGTTGCGGTGCTTCGTCCGTACACATAGAAGACGCCGATACGATGGCTTTCGGACGGTTCCGCGCTTCCGACGACGCACGCCCCCGCGTCAGAACACTGAGCGAACAAAGGAAGATCTGCCATCGCTCCCATGAGGCCGAGCACCATCACGATTCCCGTGCGTCGCATGCGAACCCTCATTTTGTTTTCATAACAAAAACGCCATTCCAATCTGCCGGAGGCGGTGCAACGCGATAGAGGTCGGCGCGTTCGCTGTAGATCTGCGCGACATAGAACGTCGGGTCGATCTTGATGACCTGCTGCATGTAGGCGATCGCCTCTTCCCATTTCCGCTCGCGATAGAGCCGCAGCCCTTCGTGATAGATCTCAAGCGCTTGGCGCTGCGTTTCGGTCAGTTCCATGTCTGCAAGGCCGAGCACCTCGTACACCTTCACCGGCTCGGTCTTGCCCTTGACCTGGATCATGTCGAGTTCACGAACGACCACCCTTCCCTTCACATGCTTGAGCGTCATCTCGCTGATCATGATGTGGGAATTGTACTG
>JALONE010000273.1 GCA_025455125.1 Bacteroidota bacterium | reverse complement strand
CGGAAAAACCGAAGAAGACGATCATGGTATTTTCCCGCAACTTGAGGCGATCGAGTTCGGCGACAAGCTTCCCGACAAGTTTATCCATATAGGCAATATTGTCGGCATAGATGTTCTTGCTGTCCGACCCACTTTCGGGTGTGGGAAGAATGTCACTGTGGATATGCGATAGCGAGTAGTAGATGTAGAATCGATCGTTCGTATGACGCGCAAGAAAGTCGACCACGAAGTCGTGCATTTTGTCAGGCAGGTACTCGCCATCGAGCAATGGCGTCTTCTTGCCATTGACAGTGTAGGCCTTCGCCTTCGCCTGCGTATTCCAATACTGTCCGCTCCCCTGAAATCGAAGATACTCGTCGAAACCCCAATCGCTCGGTTCGAGAGGCATTTGGCTCCACTTCCCCACCATCATCGTCGCGTATCCCTCCGATTTCAGGATCGTAGGCATGATGGTTTCATCGGCGGGTTTGAGCAGTCCTACTTTGTCCTGATTCGTCCCACCAGTGCGAAACGCGTATCGCCCGGTCAAGATGCAAGCCCGAGAAGGTCCGCAGAGCGACGGCGTGTACGCATGGGTGAACCGAATGCCGCCTTCGGCAAGTTTGTCGATATGGGGAGTTTTGTAGTTGTCAGCACCGTAGCACCCCACCTCTCCGATGCCGTAATCATCCGCAAGGATGAAGATGATATTGGGCTTCTTCTCCGGTCCCCGCAGGAGCGAGGACAATCCTCGACCCAACGCTCGCTCTCCGACAGCACACGCACCCGCAAGCAGCCCGCTGGCCTTCATGAAGGCTCTTCTATTCATAGGGGTATCCTTTTGAATTCAATCACGATATTAAACAATGGGATTGTACTGAGATTTCTGACTACATGAATGACCGGTTCAGCGAACCGGACCGTGTTCGGGACTTGAATTCCCGAACCGGGACGCCCTGTTTCGTGAACACGCGGATCGGTCAATTGCACTTCATTCAGCCTGACCACCACGCGTTGAGCATGGCTATGAAGCGGACGCTCGCCGCCTCCTTCCAGGCGTTCCTCAAAAACACGTATCTGTGCGTCTTCATACACCGTCGCATTTCCCGTCGGTTCGATCCATTGCTCCGGTCCCAACACGGGAGGATGTTCCAGCTTGAATGCCACCTCGAAGAAACTCCCGGCGGGAACTTCGTACCACTCATCGGCCGTGAACGCAGCGACCTGTCCTCGTTCCAACTCGACCTTCCCACGCTTGCTCTGGACGGTTGTCTTCGCCAGCGCTACGACCACACGCGTTCCCACACCGGGTGAATGCGCTTTCCCGGCAGACGCCGTATCGCGAACGACCCGGACGTATTCGTTTTCGAAGCCAAGCGAATCCGGACGTGTGTTCTTTCGCTGCTGTGGTCCTCCATTTGCAACAAACGCCACTGCGCAGAGAAAGAAGACACACAAGTAGATCGTCCTTGGAAAGCAACTCCTCTGTTCCGATATGTTCATTTCTTCGTTCATTCCCTTAGACATCGATTGAATCACGGCACGATCATCACGGCTTCGCGCCTTGCCAGCCGGCTTTCATCATTTCATGCATCGATGCCGCGAGCGTCCCGTTCTCCGGTTTGAACACGATATTCTCCTTGCAGAGAAGATCGTTCGTCATGTCGTAGAGTTCCCGGTATTTCACTTCGTTCGTTTGCTGATCGATCCACTCGGTGTAGCGGTACCGCTCGGTCCGCATGGAATATCCCATCATCTTCTTCGGCCGCGGATATTGACTGAATGCCGCCTTCTTCCATGGCCGTTTCGGGTCCTCGAATAGGGGGACCATGCTGACGCCTTCCAAGTCCTTCGCCACCGGCAGCCCGCACAGGTCGCTCAATGTGGGATAGATGTCCACGAATTCCGTGAGCGCTTTCGTCCGGATCCCCTTTGGTGCATCCGGATCAGAAAGGATCATCGGAACGCGCGTATCGAGTTCGAAGTTCGTGTGCTTGCTCCATGCGGAATACTCACCCAGCTTCCACCCATGGTCGCCCCAGAGTATGACGATGGTGTCCTTCCGGAGGCCGAGCCGGTCAAGTTCCGCGAGAAGTGTGCCGACAAGCGCATCGGCAAAACTCACGCAGGCATAATATCCGTGGATGAGTTCCTTCGTCTTCGCTTCATCGCATAGTCCGACGTCCGGGATGTCCGAATAAGACCGGAGTTCTCCCCACGTTGTAAAGGCGATATCCGGCGCATCTTTCGGCTTCTCCGAATACGGCATGGAGATCTTTGAGCGATCATACAGATCCCAATACTTCTTTGGCGCGCAGAACGGAAGGTGCGGTTTTCGGAATCCAACGCCCAGGAAGAACGGCTGTCCATCCTTGGACGCTGTTACCTTCGGGGCCAACTGCTGAAGGAACTCCAATGCGAGTTGCGCGATATTTCCGTCCAGATATACATCGTCCGGAACGTCCGCACACTCCGTCGCGTTCGCCCGCATGCGGGTCGATGCGGGGGAGCCATCCTCGGCCGCTCCATCCTTGGTCGTCTTTCCTCCCTCTTTCAACAGCTTGAGATTTTCCTCGAGGGCGTAGGCGCTTCCGTCACCGTTGTTGTGGGGAACGCTGTAGGAGGCCGGGTCCTCCATTCCCACATGGAACAGCTTCCCGACCCCGATAGAAGTGTAGCCGTTGTTCTTGAAATGTTGCTGCAGCGTGACGACATCCGGCATCGTCGAGCGGATGTGAGTCTTCAGATCATAGATCCTGGTCGTATCCGGACGCTTGCCGGTCAACAGACTGGCGCGCGTTGGTCCGCAGATCGCCTGTTGACAATACGTGCGTTCAAAGAGAAGGCCCTGACTCGCCAGCGCATCGATATTCGGCGACTTCACCATCGGATGGCCATAACAGCCGAGCTCCGGCCGAAGATCGTCGACTGCGATGAAGAGGACATTCTTTCGCCTCCGCGTGACGGTTCCCGAAAATGATTGGGCGAATGCCTCTTTCAGAGATGCGACCCCGGCGAGGGAAGCAAAGCCTACGAGCGATGTAGTGCGGAGAAAATCACGTCGTGATTGAATCATGAAAAATCCTCTTGCGTGATCATTGTTGCCCGGGGCGACCGAAACGTATGCCACGGACCGAAGGATGTCCGCTCCGGTCCATGGCAGTACCGTGCATTCCCTTTACTTCGTTAGAACCATCCGCTTCGTTGCAGTGAACATTCCCGCCGTGATGCGAGCGAAATATACGCCGCTGGGCAATGACGACGCATCAAAGGACACATCATACGTTCCCGCATTCCTGACGCCGTTCACCAGAACCGCCACTTCGCGTCCAAGCAAATCAAAGACGCGCAGGTCAACCATACTGACTCCTGGCACCTGATACCTGACG
>JALONE010000272.1 GCA_025455125.1 Bacteroidota bacterium | reverse complement strand
CATCGAAAGGGGACTATATCGTGAGCCTCAGCCGGGCACTCTACGATCCCCTCACGGCAAGGAAGACTCTTCGATGAAGCGCTGATCGTGATCGGCAGGGCGAACGAGTGGTATGTGTGACTCCCCTCACGTGAATTCTCGGGCGGAGCGTGGTTGAACACTTGCTATCGTTCCAACCGCTCCCTATCATGAACGGAGGAGGCAACGCATGAAGCACCCCGGATTGTTCCTGCTCTTCGCACTGTTCAGCACACCATTCCTCAGCGCCCAATCGATCCCCGACCAGGAAGAATGCACCATCGGCGCAGCATCCGGACGCGCAACGAAGGACGGCCGTCCGATGATCTGGAAGACGCGGGACACCGGAGAGGACGACAATGCGGTCGCGCTCTTCACTTCCTTTCCGATCCCCTTTCTCGCCGTCGTGGACGCCGGCAGTCGCACAAGCAGCTGGATGAGCCTGAATGCCCGCGGGTTTGCCATCCTCAACTCCGTTGCGTACGATCTCACCGCAGGGTCAACCGGCCTCTCGAACGGAACGCTGATGGCCTACGCGTCAGGGAACTGTGCGACGGTCGCAGACTTCGAACATCTGCTCGATAGCACGAACGTGACGGGACGACGGACCAACGCGAATTTTGTCGTAATGGACTCGACCGGTGTCGCAACGATCTTCGAGACGGCAGGGAATGCATACTGGAAGTTCGACGCAACCGACTCGGTCGCTTGTCCATCGGGCTACATTCTCCGAACGAATTTCACCGTCACGGGGGGAGGGCTCAACGGGATCGAGCGGTTCAATCGAACGACCGCACTGTTCCAATCGTTCAGTGCGGGAGATTCCATTACGCCGAAGACCATCTTCCGACATCAGACGCGAGACTTCGCGGATCCGAGCGGCGTACCGTATGCCATCCCGTACCCGGGATCCATCTACGGCGCACCGTACGGATTTATTCCAGCAAACCTGACCATCTGCAGAACCATATCACGCTCGGCGGCCGTCATGCAAGGGATCCTCCCCAGTGAGACCGCAGCCATGTCCACCTTCTGGGTCCTGCTTGGTTGTCCGGTGGCAGGGATCGCGGTGCCGTATTGGAACGTCGGCCCTCCTCCCACCAAAGCGACCGACGCACCGTACGCGATGTTGACCGACACGGCAAAGGCGATATTCAACAAGATCTGGGGGGGCTCCTCGTGGAGCACGTACATCAATTCCTCCCGACTTCGCAATGTCAACGGCACTGGTCTCCTCCCGACGCTCTACACGGCGGAAGACCAAATCTTCAATTCTGCCGATTCGATCCTTGCGTTGTGGCGCACAGGTCAGGTGACTTCATCGGCGATGCTTGCCGCGGAGGGAAGTTATGTTGACCTCGCGCTCAACACCTTGAGCTCGGCGCTGCAAACGTTGAACGCGACGGAGGTGGAGATGATGGATGGAGTTCCGGCGGGATTTGCGCTGGAGCAGAATTATCCGAATCCGTTTAACCCAATGACGATTATTGATTTTCGATTGGCGATTGGAGGAGCAGCGAAGATCACCGTCGTCGATGTCCTCGGCCGCGAGGTGGCGGTGCTGGTCGATGAAGTGAAGCCGGCAGGACGGCACTCGGTTTCATGGAATGCAGGAGATCAACCAAGCGGAGTGTACTTCTACACGATACAAGCCGGCGACTTTCGGGAGACGAAACGGATGATGCTTGTCCGATGATTGCTTTGAATCAAAAATCTCTTCAATCAACAATCACCACTCAACAATCGACAATACAAGACATCCCTCATTCCCCCTCACCCACCAACAGCTCGGAGGCACTATGCGCATATTCATTGTGGTTCTCCTGGTTCTCCTCTCCACCT
This sequence comes from Bacteroidota bacterium, assembly GCA_025455125.1. Taxonomy (GTDB): domain Bacteria; phylum Bacteroidota; class Ignavibacteria; order UBA10030; family UBA10030; genus JAKAJH01. The sequence goes on along the minus strand of JALONE010000272.1, from coordinate 1,532 downwards.
TCACCACCGTCGCCCAGCAGCAGAAAGGGGATATGGAACTGCAGTTGCTCGGCATGTACATGACCACCACCGGTACCGAGTACAAATTCAGCATGGGACAGATCTCGGGATCCCTCGGATACTATTTCACCAACAATTTCCAATTGGGATTCGCACCGACGCTCACGATCACAACGACACCGTCGGTCGAGTTCATCGCGACACCGCCGTTCTATCGCAATGTCTCAAACACCGAGACGACGTTCGGCGGCAGTGCGTTCTTCGTGTACTCGTTTCTCACAGGCAATGTGAAGGCCGTTCCCTATGCGGGCGCCCGGTACTACAAGCAGGATTTCAGCGTAGGCGAAAGCTCTGCCGGGATCAACGCCGGTGTGAAATTCTACATCTCGAAGAAGACCGCTTTCGACGTCAACGGAAACTACCTCTTCCAGTTGACCGAAGGGAGTGAAGGGGGTATTCTGCTGTTCGGCGCGGGATTCAGCTTCCTCTTCTAGCTCATCATTCGGAGGACGTCGTATGCGTACCGTGCGTTGTTCCCGCATCAACTTCATGCCATGGATATTCCTGCTGCTGATCACTGGGCGAATGGCGGCGCAGGATGTTCTCACCTCCCCATATGCTTCCCTCCAAACCCCCGGCAGGGAGGATATCACCGCATTTGCGTTTTCCTCCGACGGCAACACGATCGCGATCGGCGACGACGACGGCAAGATCCTCGTCTGGAGCGTGGTGAACAAACGCCCGCTCGTGACGCTCGAGACTCCGGAGGCAGTGATCTTCCTCAGCTTCCTGAGTGAGAACAAGGATGTCGTTGCCGTCGACGCCAAGGGTACCGTCTCGCTCCTGAATCTCCTGAAGTCGGACGCCAGGTCGACATTCCGAACCCGAGGGACGCCGATCCGCGCAACGATCGACGCGGGGAAGCAAATGTTGGCGATCGCTACGGATGACGAACTGATCGAATTCTACGACCTCAAGGCGTCAATGCCCGCCGGTACCGCCAACGCGGCGGATGTGACGGATCACCTGCTCTTTCTGGGATTCGATCGTCCCGGCCAGCAGCTCGCGGCGATCACGGAGCGAGGCGCCGTGGTAGTGTGGAATCCGAACACGTTCCGCAGGATCCGTGATGTGACGCTGCAGAGCGGTGAGCTGGCAGGTTCCGGAAACGCCGTGCATTCAGCGGCGACGAACCGTTCGGCGAATGTTCTGGTCGTCGGACTGGAGGAGGTTGCGATCCCCAAGGGAGGCATTCGAAGCGGGGCAAATCCGAACGATCTACTTCGGCAGAACTTTGTCATCGCGTACGATTGGTCCAGCGGGACTGAGATCAAGCGGATCAAGGTGCCGACGACCGTAGAAGCCATGGCGATGGGACCGGGGAACGATCATGTTGCCACCGTGCCGGACGAAGGGAACGAGATCTCGTTCGTCGATCTTCGAAAAGGGGAGATCGGCGGAACGGTAACAGCGACCGAACGTCCGCGCATCGTTGCGATCTCTGAAGACAATCGCTGGCTCGCCGTCGGATC
>JALONE010000271.1 GCA_025455125.1 Bacteroidota bacterium | reverse complement strand
ATGATGGATGTGCTCCGGCTGCATGGAAAGGGGACCGCGCCGGAAATTCAGGCGGCGGTGCTCCAGGCGGCGGAGCGATTCCGCGGCGAGGCCGAGCAGCATGACGACATCACCATGGCGATCGTGAAGGGATCGGGCCAACGCGCCCCCTAGATTGAATCTCCCCCCGTCTCTTTGTATATTTCCTCCCACGCGTTCCACCCAACACTCAGAGAACTATGTCAACCAAGCCCCCCTCTGCCGTCAAAGAACACTCGGCCGACTCGCTCGAGAAGAAGGCGTACCAGATCGTCGCCGATATTCCAACCCAGGAACCCAACGACCGGAATCGCCTCGGCTTCTGCCTCTGGATCTGGATGCAGGATCGGAAAGGAACGCTCGAAGAAGCCGTCCGGGCTGCCGGCGTCCGAGGCCCCAAGTCCGTCGAGGAACTGGTTGCCATCATCAAACCCCGGCTCGAAGCCTGACGTTCGTCACTGCCGCTCTGGCGCATTCCCAAGGACGCACGCCCGCTGACACTCTGCTGGGGCATCTCCGCGCGAGAAGACCACATGGATCTCAATATCCTCGCACTGACCTTCATCCCCCTCTTCGTCGCCATCGATGTGTTGGGGGTTGTGCCGCTGTTTCTTTCGCTGACCCAGGGGCTGACCCCGAAGGAAAAGCGGACGCTGGTCACGGAGGCAACCCTCACCGCGTTGGCCGTCTCGATCGTGTTCCTCTTCGGCGGCCGTCTCATTTTCGACTTCATGGGGATCACCGAAGACGACTTCCGCGTCGGCGGAGGCATCGTGTTGCTCGTGCTCGCGGTCGACGATCTCATCTTCTCCTCCGAGAGCCGGCGGAATCCCGAAACGAAGGTCGGCATCGTTCCTATCGGCATTCCGCTCATCATCGGTCCCGCTGCGCTCACAACGCTTCTGATCCTCAACGACACGTACGGGAAGATCCCTGCGATCATATCATTGCTGGTGAACTTGCTGATCGTCTGGGTTGTCTTCCGCAAATCGGATCTCGTCAGCAAACTGCTCGGTGAAGCCGGCTCGAAAGCCGTCGCAAAGGTCGCCGCGCTGTTCATGGCGGGGATCGCCGTCATGATGATCCGTGTTGGCTTGACGGCAATGCTGGCCGGGAAAGGATAATACGATGGAACTCGGATTGCAGGGAAAGGTCGCGATCGTCTCCGCAGCCAGTCAAGGATTGGGGAAGGCGTCCGCGCTGGCGCTCGCGCAGGAAGGTGCGCGCCTGGTCATCTGTTCGCGGCGGGAGAAGGAGATCTCGGAAACGGCGGTAGAGATCGCGTCCCAAACAGGGACGGAAGTCGTTCCCATGGTCGCGGATGTGGCCAACCCGAAGGACATCGAACACCTCGTCGCGACCGCCATCGGGCGCTTCGGGACGGTTCACGTTCTCGTGAACAATGCGGGGGGACCGCCGCCGGGGGATCTGCTCTCGCTCGACGATGCGGCATGGGAGAGGGCGTTCAACCTCACGTTGATGAGCATGGTGCGCCTGACGCGCGCTGTCCTGCCGAAGATGATCGACCAGCAGTGGGGACGTATCATCACCATCACGTCGCTTTCTGCGAAGCAGCCCATCAATGAGCTGTTGCTTTCGTCGACCTTCCGCCCCGGCATCTCGGGTCTGACACGCGTCCTGTCGAACGTACACGCCATCCAGAATATCACCATCAACACCGTCTGCCCCGGCTACATCCTCACGAAGCGTCAGGAAGAGATCGGCCTGACGCGCGCCGCACAGCGAAACATCTCATTCGACGAATACCTTGCGGAATCGGCGCGGGTCATCCCTGCAGGACGATTGGGGCGTCCGGAGGAGATTGGCAGCGTGGTGGCGTTTCTGGCGTCCGAGCGGGCGAGCTACATCAACGGCATGAACCTGCTGGTCGACGGCGGGCTTGCGAAGGGCATCCACTGACCGGCATCAGATGCGCCGGTAATCCTCAAAGACGAAGCCGTCGTGTGCATCGCGGGCTGCAAGGCTGAACACCGGTCCGATGAGATGCTCATACGACGGGAAGTACGTATCTCCCTCCACGTTCTGTTCCACGATGGTCAACAGCAGTTCGTCCGCGCGATCCAGCGTTTGCGTGTAAACCGTTCCGCCGCCGATCACGAACACCTTTTCGTCCATCCGGACATGCTCTAGTGCCGTCTCAAGGGATGTGTAGCACTCGATGCCCGGGATCGGACGCGAGGTCAGGACGACATTGCGCCGATGGGGGAGGGGTTTGCCGATGGATTCAAACGTGGTACGCCCCATCAAGACCGTATGTCCGGTCGTGAGGCGCTTGAAGCGTTTCAGGTCTTCCGGGATGTGCCAGGGGAGTTTGCCGTCTTTGCCAATGACGCGACGGCGGGTGAGGGCGGCGATCAGGATGAGCTTCACACCGCGACCTCGAACTTGATCGGCTCGTCGCTCACGTAGCCTTGCAGCTCAAAGTCCTCGAACTCCAGCGTATCAAGCGGCTTCCGGGCGATGGTCAACGTCGGCAGCGGTTTTGGCGTCCGCTGGAGCTGAACCTTCAGCCCTTCAAGATGATTGACGTAAATGTGTGCGTCGATGATGGTGTGGCTGAAGAAGCCGGGCTTGAAACCGGTCTCCTGCGCGACAGCCATTGTGAGGAGCGAATAGGCCGCGATGTTGAACGGGATACCGATCGCGATGTCGCCCGAACGTTGAGTGAGGTGACAGTTCAGACGGTCCCCCTGAACGTTGAAGGCGAAGGTGTAGTGGCAAGGGGGAAGTTTGCTGAAGAGGGCGTTGCCGGGTTCCCACGCGGAGATGACCATGCGGCGGGAATTCGGATTCGTGCGGAGAAGGTTGAGGACTTCACCGAGCTGGTCGATCTCCTTCACTTCATAGTGACCGGTCGCCGGATTCACCTGCGCACTCGGGAATCGCCGCCAGTAGCGTCCGTATGCCGTCTCGAGATTTCCTGCCTCGTCCGCCCACGCATCCCAGATCTTCGTATGTTTGCGCAGATTCCGGATGTGATCCTCCCCCGACAGGTACCAAAGCACTTCATGCAGAACCGCTTTGAAATTCACCCGTTTCGTCGTGACGAGCGGATAGCCCTTCGAAAGATCGATCGCATAATGCTCCGCGAAGCAGGAGATCGTGTCCACCCCTGTCCGGTTGGATTTCCGTTGACCGTTCTGAAGCACACGTTGGACGAGATCAAGATATTCGCGCATAGGAGCCAGTGAGCCAAATCAACAATCACAATTCAAAAATCACAATTGCTAAAGGGCGTAGTTTAAGATCTTCGACACCAACTTCGCCGTCAGGAGGTCCGGATGACTAAGTCCCTTCATCGGGGCGAGTTCGACGACGTCGAGGCCGACGATACGTCTCTTGCGGGAGACCTTCC
>JALONE010000270.1 GCA_025455125.1 Bacteroidota bacterium | reverse complement strand
GCGGGTATCGAGGACGAGGTGTCAAGCGAGACGACACACTATACGAAGCCCGAGGAAGTGGAGGACTTCGTGAAGAAGACCGGCGTTGATTCCCTCGCGATTTCTATCGGGACGTCGCATGGCGCGAACAAGTTCACGCCAGCTCAGTGCACGCGGACCGACGACGGTGTGCTCGTTCCGCCTCCTCTGCGGTTCGACATCCTCGAGGAAGTCGAGAAGCGCATTCCGGGTTTCCCGATCGTGCTCCACGGAGCCTCCTCGGTCCCGGTGGATCTGATCAAGATCATCAACAGCAATGGCGGGAAGTTGAAGGACGCGGTCGGCATTCCGGAAGATCAATTGCGGAAGGCAGCGGCATCGGCGGTGTGCAAGGTCAACATCGATTCCGACGGTCGACTGGCGATGACCGCGGCGATCCGGAAGGCATTTGCAGATAATCCGGCGGAATTCGATCCCCGGAAGTACTTGGGTCCGGCGCGGGATCAGCTAAAAGAACTTTACAAGCGGAAGATCGTGAACGTGTTGGGGAGCGCGGGGAAGGCTTGAGGCGAAGCAGGTTCGTGGAGAAGAAGAAGCCCCATCGGGATGACCGGTGGGGCTTCGGTGTGTACAAGGGCTGATGACAATTATTTGACCAGCATCATCTTCCGCGAGTGCTGGAACAGCAACTTCGTGCCGTCAAGCGACAGCACCATGAGTCGCGCTGTATAAACCCCGCTAGGAAGTCGTGTTGCATCGAACGTTGCCGTGTGCATGCCGGCAGCTCGAACGCCGTCGACCACGACGGCCACTTCGCGGCCAAGGGCATCATAGACACGAAGGCCTACAAAAAGCGCTTCGCCTTGGTTGGCGGGCAACTGATAGCTGATGACCGTGGCAGGATTGAACGGATTCGGATAGTTGCTCAACAACCCGAATGATTCGGGGATTTGTTGAACAGCCGGAACTCCGGTGACGCTTTCCGCAGCGGGAACGAGGCCTTCAGGAATCTCCCGTCCTTCGTTACAACTCGCCGCGAGCGTCCGCGCCAACTCATCGTTGGTCGCCACATCATCATCGATGAGCTTTGAACAATAGAATGCAACGTCTCCGAATGTTCGGTTATCCGCGGTTGCGATGCCGTCCTGCGGTATGCCGCCGGATGCAAAGTTAAGTACGAGCGTCCCGAGCTCAGCCTCGGCGAGCTGGCGCACGGAACTGAAGTCCTCGGTTGCGAACATCGCAAGCCAATCATCGAAACTGTCGAACGACCGAAGCATGGGGAACTTGTCCCAATGCGCATGAACAAAATCGAACACGTAACGAAGAAGTTCCTGCACGAACTCATTTGAGATCACCCACAACCGGAACCACGAAAGGAATTGATGTCGCCAGTACCCTTTCCAGTGGTGCGTGCTGTCTGATCCAACCTTCGCAAGCAAGAAATCGACTGTGGTCGTCTCGGGCACCATCACAGTTACACGACGCGGATTTTCCTTTGTGATATACTTGAAGGGCTCAACGAGGTAGAGGTAGTACTCGCCCGTTGCGAGACTGTCGAACATGAAGATGCCAGACGAATCCGTCGCCGTCCAGCCGAGCGGCGTCAGAAGCGTATCAAACAGCTTCAACTTCACATTCGCCTTCGGAACATCGCCTGCGATCACGGTTCCCCGGAGCACGCCAAACGTTGCCGCTGCGGGAATCGAGACCTCCACCTCATTGCTGTACGCGCTTTCGAGCAAGGATCCGTCGCTTGCCGTCAGTCGATAGTAAACCGTCGAACCAGGGAGAATGCCTGAGATGGAGTACGTGACGGGATCGCTCGTCGATTGAGGAATCGCTCCGACCATTGTTGCCGGTGTTGGCGACGCTCCGCCATACACCCGGTATTCTGTTACACGTGCATCTCCCACTCGATTCCACTGCAAATGGACTGTTCCGGAGCTGACCGATGCTGTGAGATTGGAAGGCGCAGGAATGGGGAGTACCGCATCGATCTGCCGCCAGAGTCCGTCATAGATACCGGCGAACATCTTTCCGGGTGCAATCGCGACCGAGCGGACCGCCGGATCGGACAATCCCGCGCCATACGGGGACCACGTGTCGCCATTATCGGATGATCGAAAAACGCCGCCGCTTTGTGTGCCCGCAAGGATGATCGTTCCAAGGGCAGCAATGGAATTCGTTCGGAGCGATGTCAATCCGTTATTCGATGCCGTCCAGGTCAACCCCGCATCGGTCGAGCGATAGACGCCGCGAGTAGTCCCGGCAAAGATCGTGTGCGCGTTCGAAGTGAATGAATAAACAGTTATGCCGTCGCGCATCGTGTTGGTCCACGTCAGACCGTTGTCCGCTGAACGATAAATGCCGCCCGTCGATGGATCTCCACCCAATCCACGCGCCCCCGCGAGGAGAATGTCTCCAACCGTTGCAAGTGAATAGATCTGCAGTCCTTCGAGTCCGGTTTCACTCGCAGTCCAGGTTGCCCCGAAATCCGTCGAGCGGATAATGCTCGGCGCAGGAACTGATCCGCCGATGACGCTCGAGAATACCACGCCAGATCTCTGCGCCAGGGCGAGGATCGAATGTCCCTCTCCGTCAATCGGGGCGAGGCTCCATGTCATGCCGGCGTCGTGGGAGATCAACAATCCGCTGAATGTGGTTCCCGCAAAGATGTGATCGCCGAACGGAAGAACGATTTCTACGCTCGTGCTATCGAGGAGCTGTGACCATGTGTCGCCGTCATTCGTGGTCCGGAATACACCACCTCGGTCAAAAGACTCATAGTCGTTAATCCCGACGAGCAGCTGGGACTCCTGGAGCGCGATCGACTTGACATCGAACCACGCTTGCGGATTCGGGGTCTTCTGCCATTGGGCGACGAGAGGCAACGTCAGGCAGAGAAGTCCGAGGAGAACAGATGATCGTGTGCGCATGATCATATCTTTCGAAATGTCGTTTCGTCGTCGGGAATCGCTCGCCGGGCGGTGGCGAGTAAGAATAGAGAGGCGGCTGAATCTCTCCAGATTCAGAGAAGCATAATGGCGAATTCTTGTCCTCGTCTTCCGCTTCTGAAGTAAACATAGGGAGGAACACGGAAAAATTCAAGGATCAGCAGTGATGCCGGTCACATTGGGAAACGTTGGATCAAAGAATTTGATCGAAATAGTGGTCAGAAGAGGACCTCTTCGACAGCATGCTTCCTCACTGTTCGAATGAAGTCCCTAGCCCAGGTCTTTCCAAGTTCCTGGTCTGCGACATGGACGACCAGCGACTTTCCCTCCACCCGATGGCCGTTTGCCTGCTTGGACAGCCCTGAAACGCAACGTGGTGTATGACAGGGTTCGTGATAGAGCACGGACGATGCTTCGGTCTTCGGTCGCAGATAGAGGCCGTTTTGTACAAGATACTCGTTGACATCCAGTAACGGAGCATTCGGAAAGACATCCGAAAGCTCGTATTGCTCCAGCATGTCGGAGCATGTACCGCACGAGACCAGAACCGCGTCGATTCCTGACGTGCCAATTGAATCAGCGATTCGGTGAAAGACGACGCGATTCTCGAAGCTCCGGAGACTCGCCTGCTCTTCCTTCCCGTTTGCCTGGAACGGATACCCGCAGCACATGTAGGTTGGAGGGATGATCGTTCGAATGCCCGCGCGGTACAGCAATGCGATCGCGGCTATGCTGATCTCGGGATACAGTCGCTCGGATCCGCAACCCGGAAAATAGATGACCGTCGACCGTACGGGGATGTCGGGGTTTGTAAACGCGAAGAACCTTCGTTGCCCCTTGAGGTTCAATCGCTCGCGCAGCGTCGGTGGTCCGGTTGTGGTCAGCTTGCCTTCCAGAAGTCCGCCGATCCGCGTCTCGTCCCACATCACAGGCTCGACGAGTCTGCGATACAAGCGATGCGCAAGCCGCTGAAGATTGTATCCCGGCTTCAGAACGGCGAGGCGCAGCAGCTTGTTAACGGCATATCCTCCCTTCCAGAGATAATAGAGCGCGAGTCTTGTTGGAAGAGCCCCGCGGGACTTGAGCCGCCGCGCCTGCAGGCGTCGCATGGTCAGCGTCGTGTTCCCAAAATCGATCTTGACGGGACACGGCGTCTTGCACTTGTGGCATGCGGTGCAGTGATCGGAGATGTCCTTCAGCTTCTCGAAGGCACGGAATGAACGCATGCCGCTGGTTTGTGCATGATAGAGGACCGCTTCTGTGATCTGTCCCACGGCCAGGATCTTATTCCGTGGATTGTACATCATTCCGGATTGCGGAATATGGGTGCAGCAGACAGGCTTGCATTTCCCGCACCGCACGCAGGATGCGATCTGCATGGAAAGCTGTTCGAGGTCGGTCGCTTCCAGAATGAATGCTTCGAGTTCAAGAAGGCTGAAGGATGGCGTATAGATCTGATGAAAAGGAAATCCGTGCTGCAGTTTTGCTGGATTGAAGACCTGATCAGGATCGACCGATCGTTTATAGTCCTGGAATGCGTCGAGCAGAGCGGGATCGAGGAACTTGAGTTTCGTCAAACCAATCCCGTGCTCTCCCGAGACCACGCCTCCCATCCGGACTGCCTCGCGCATGATCATGCTGGCGGTCGCATCCGCCTCCTGCATCATGAGATAGTCGCTCGAATGCACAGGGATATTCACGTGGATGTTCCCGTCCCCCGCATGCATATGCGTGGCGACGATGACGCGGCGCTTCAGTTCGCGTGATGCGGTCGAGTCAAGCTGTGCCAGCAATTCATCGTACCCATGGAGCAGGGCGCGAATCGGCTCGAGCACACGCGATTCGAGCGAGAAGGAGAGTGCACCGTCCTGAAAGCACTGGAAGAGAGTGCGTTGATCATCCGGGGAGGCGATGGCATGTTCGATGGGATGGGCCTTCTCTTCGAGCGCGACCATCCATCGGTCGACACGTTCTTTCCATTCGTCGCAGAGGCGCTGCGATTGAGTGACGCGCGAGGAGAACTGGGCGTCGTCTTCCGTGGTCGGAGCCAGGAGGATCTGCCGCAGGGATTGGATGATGGCAGAAGAGTTGGAGAGCTCCTTTTCGAGATTCACGCGCTCGATGAGGTCGGAGAATGACGGCAAAGCCTCGAGGGGAATGACGATGTCTTCGTTCAATTTGAACGCATTCGTGTGTCGGGCGATCGCACCGAGGTTCTTCCGGTCTTTCCAAAACTGCCTTCGCTCGTGCTCGCTTCGCGCGGGGCCTCCCGTGTCACCCTCGCGCGCGAGACATCGGTCCAAGAGATCGCCGAGCTGGTCGCCTCCGGCGCGGCGGTCGGAGTCGAGGTCGAGTCG
>JALONE010000269.1 GCA_025455125.1 Bacteroidota bacterium | reverse complement strand
CGCGCGACCAGGACGGAGGCGAACGCGATGCGATGGAGTTCCCCTCCGGAAAGCGACCGGAGCGTCCTCGCTCGCAATGCCGAGCAGCCGAAGCGGTCAAGCGCGACCGAGATTTGTTTCTGCGCCGCGTCGCCGACGAACCCGAGATTGTCGAGAGTCCATTTGAGTTCGCCCTCCACCGTCTCCGCCATACCGGAGAATTGCAGGTGTGGCTCCTGCATCAACATCCCGACGGCCGGGAAAAGCACCCGGCGCGGGACCGGCACATACGTCTCTTCGTTGACGGTAACGGATCCTGAACATTGTGCTGCATGGTGGAACATGCCGAGCGTACCGCTCAAGGTGTGCAGTAAGGTGGACTTTCCTGCACCCGTCGGGCCCAGGAGGGCGCAGATCGAACCGGAGGGGACCGTGAAGGAGAGACCACAAAGGACATCGTGTTGTCCCGTTCCGTACGCAACATGCAGTGACCGGCAGGCGATCATCGGAACGACTCCCAGAGCTTCCAACCGATCATGGCGACGACCCCTGCGATCAACGACCATGCCGGGATGGTCAGAGGTTGGCGAGCTCGAATGCGATGCTCGGGTGGAGCGGGAAAACCCCTCAACGCCAGCGCATGGCTTCGCTCGACGCTTTCCACGATCGAGGAAAGGATGAGCGGTCCGAGGATGGAGAAGAGACTCCGGAACCGACCGGCGAAGCCGGCACGCACGGGCGCGCCGCGCGCTTCCTGCGCCGTGAATATCTGCTCGATGCGCTGAGGAAGACGTTCCAGGAACTCGAGTGAAAGAAGCAGAACCGACGTCAAGACTGCAGGAGCGCCCGCGGAATCGAGGAACGCGGCCAGATCACGAAGCGGTGTGGAGAGAAAGAAAACCAAAATCGCTGTGGACATCAGGACCAGTCGGACCGAAACGCGAAGACCGAATTCAACTCCATTCCGTGAGAATTGCACGACACTCAGGTCGAGCAGGACCTCCCCATTCCGCACAAAGAGGGCATTCAGGATGACGACGACGGCGCTGAGGAGACCCGCGTACAGGAGAAATCGCACGTAGAGCCTTCTTGCCTGAGCGCTTGACGGACGGAAGAGGGGCAGAAAGCGTCCGAGAATGAAGGCGACATGCATGAAAACCACCTGAACTGCGGTCGGGAGAGCGAATGCTGCCGTCCAGCAAAACAGCACGAAGGCAAGTTTCGTGGCGATCATTGCGGATTGAGGAGCGATCGGGAACCAGGGAACCGGGTCAGAATCCGCTGCGGGAGTCGGCGAACTGTGAGAAAGACGATGATGTATGTGACGACCTTGTCGATCGGGTCGGACGTGAGACCCTGATAGAGCGCGCTCCAGAAGACGTCGTTCCCCAGCGAACGGAAGAAGATGACCAAAAAGTCAGTGCCGGACAACATCGTTCCGCCAAAGACGTACGCAGAGATGGGAGCCGACAAGAGCGCGGCGATGATCCCTTGGAGCGCTCCCCCCATGACGACGAGCGGGAGCGAGCGAAACCAGCCATGACGCGCGATGAACGCGGTCCAAAGTCCGATAGCGATCACGACCGGGATGAAGAACATCATGGCAGGACTGCCAAAAGAGGAGGCGAGGATATTCGCGAGAGATCCCGTCAACGCAGCGGCCCACGGACCGCAGAGCACCGCGACGAGCACTGTTCCGATCGAGTCGAGATAGACGGGGATCTTGAGCGCTGACGTCACCTGTCCGACGGTGAGGTTGATGGCGACACCGAACGCCATGAGAGGAATGGCAGGCCCCGACATCTCGAGCCGCAGGCGTTCGCGAAACGTTGGCATGATGGGCATCCTCAAAAAAGAACCCGACACAATCGGCCGGGTTCGATCCGAACAGCGTGCCGAATCCTGGTCAAAGCAGCATCAGTACCGGATTCTCCATGAGCCGCTTGAGATCTTGAAGGAACCGGGCTGCGACCGCGCCGTCGATGATCCGATGGTCCGATGAAAGGGTCACCTTCATCGTGTTGCCGATCACGATCTGCCCTTCCTTGACCACGGGCTTTTCGATGATCGCACCCACGGCCAAGATCGAGCCTTCGGGGGGATTGACGATGGCAACGAAGTCCTCGACGCCGAACATTCCGAGGTTGCTGATCGTGAAGGTGGCACCCGAATATTCCTCGGGCTTCAGACGCCGATTGCGCGCCCGTTCGACGAGATCGCGTAGTTCGGTGTTGAGCTGATAGATGCCCTTCCGCTCGCAGTTGCGAAGCACCGGCGTGACCAACCCGTCGTCCATGGCGACCGCCACGGCGACGTGCGCATCTCCGTACTGCCGCATCGACTCTCCCAGATATGTTGCATTCACATTCGGGTGGCGCATTAACGTGAGTGCGGCGGCCTTGACGAGTATGTCCGTGAAGCTGATCTTCGTCTGTGATGCTGTATTCAGTTGGTCGCGGAACGAGATGGCATTCGCCATGTCGATCTCGACCGTCACATAGAAATGTGGAACGGTCGTCTTGCTCTCGGTCATCCGCTTGGCAATGGTTTTGCGGATGGGGGAGAGCGGAACATCCTTCGTTTCGCCGGAGGGAACGACGCCGGCAGGCGCGGGAATGAATGCTGATCTTCCCGAAACAAGCGGTTCGATATCGCGTTTGATGATCCGTCCTTCGGGACCGGAGCCTTTGACGGTCCGCAACTCGATCCGGTTGGCTTCCGCGAGTTTCCGTGCAAGAGGAGAGGCCTTCAGACGTCCTTCCGGCAATGAAGCAGGGGCAGGAGGAGGAGCAGCAGGTGCGGGTGCCGAAGGAGCAGAAGACGCGACCGGCGCTTCGGACTTCAAATCCTTCGGCTTCTGCACCGGCTGAGCCAAGAGCGCTGAGATGTCCTCGTCCGGCTCAGCGATGATCGCAATGGGTGCGCCGATGGGAGCCTTTCCCCCTGCAGGAACGAAGACCTTGCGCAAAACACCGGAATCGTACGCTTCCAGTTCCATGTCCGCCTTGTCGGACTCGATCTCCACCAGGATCTCGCCCTGCTTCACCTTGTCCCCCTCGTTCTTCACCCATTTCAGGATGAGCCCTTCGGTCATGGTGTCGCTCAGCTTCGGCATCTGGATCGTTGTCGCCATAGACTCGTCTTTCCGTTCGGGTCAGTCGATATACAGCACCTTGCGCACTGCGCGAATGACGCGCTGGATGTTGGGCAAGGATGCGACTTCAAGGTTGTGGGCGTAGGGGAGCGGGACATCTTCCTGCGTGACGCGCTCCACGGGATGATCGAGATCGTCAAAACAATTGCGCGAGACCTCGTGGGAGATCTGCGCGCCGACGCCTGCGAAGGGCCAACCTTCCTCGACGACCACCAGTCGGTTCGTCTTGCGGACGGAATTGAAGATGAGTTCCCAATCCATCGGCT
>JALONE010000268.1 GCA_025455125.1 Bacteroidota bacterium | reverse complement strand
CCGATCACGACGGACGCGGTATTGGGATTGTACAGCTCCACCCAATCGGGATTCAGCGAGTCGCCGCGGGAATAGACTTCATTCACGACGATCGGGAGTAACGTCGGCGTCGGGCCAACAGCCACGGAAGGTTCGGGGCGGGAACACCCGATCAATACCGCAGCGAACAGCAAGAATAGCACAAGATATTGGATCTTCATGTTCGGTCCTCCGCCTTAGATTGATGCCTGGAATCGCATCTGGAAGAACGAGTGGTCGTCGTCGCCAAGGAGATTCCCCTTGCGCGTGGCGTTCGCATCCAGATTGACCATCGAATAATTGAATTGGATCTTGATGTTCACGTTGGGATAGTAGTTGATCCCGCACATCAATTGGTGCGACATGCCGCCCTTGACGCCTGCCTCGAAATCGTTCAGATTGGTGTAGCTGCCGCGCACCGCAAGTTCCAACGCGCCCCACGAGTTCTTGGGCGGCTCGATCGGTCCGACTTCGCCCTCATCAACATAGTACGCACGCGTCTCGCCCGTAGCCATCCACGACAGCGTCAGATAGCCGCCTTCCATGTCGACGGTCGGTTTTCCATACCAGCGCTTCACTTGCATCATCATGAATTCCGATTGCAGATAGAACGGACCGTAGATGCCCGCAAGCTCTGCACCATACCGCGTGTAGTAATTCACATCCTTGATATCACCGCTATGGAGGAATTTCGGATCAAAGACATAGCTTTCCGTGCGTGCATTGACCTCGATCGTATTCTCCGAGAGATCGGCCAACGCATCGGGAATCTTGTACGACGCCGCTCCGCCAATGTGCACATTGAGTCCGTGTTCGTTGATCGGCGCCGCCGTCAAGCGGCCGTTGAACGAGTACCCCTCATCCCGCTGCCCCTTGTCAATCCGCGTGCCGATCTCGTGACCGAATGCACCGACTGTCGCCTGACCGTACTCATTCCAGTAGCGTGCCGCAATGCCCATACGGCGTCCGAGCGCAAATGCGTTCGATGCCGACGCCCGCTCCAGGAAGGTCAGCAAACGAGAGCTATTCAGACGCTCCATTCCGAACGGCTCCTTAAAATTGCCCACTTGAACCGCCAATCCCATATCGGGAACTGTATATTTGATCCACATATCGCGTGCATCGAGGACGTTCTCTGCGAAATCGAAATCGACTTCAGCCTGCCAGTCGTTCCACAGTGTGGCCTTCAATGCGAATGTGGCTCGTCGAATCATCGAGCCGTCGCTGAGCTTGTTCTTGTTCTCAAAATATTTCGCGAAGTCGATCTGCAAACGCGAATCGAACCACCACTTCATCGAACCGTCTTTGGATTCGAACACGAGTTTTCCGGCTCGCGCTTCAACTCCTAACGGCGTCTTCAATCCCTCTTCACTTCCGCCTTCGCTTTGACCGAGCGCGACTCGCGGTCCGGCCACAAACAATAGCGCACAGAGGAGAACTGCGATCTGTTTCATAGGTGAGGCTCCTTGATACTGGTTGAATGGTCACATCTTTGGCACAATACTTGAACGAACGCGAAATGCATCGGTCAACGCGATGCGTTGCTCCGGGCTCAGCCTCTCCCAGAGGGTCGACGAACTCGAATCGGTCCGGATGACAGCAGCGCTGAACGCGAATTCCATATCGCACGGATGAAGAAACACCTTCCCGTGCATCCGCTTCAACGCGCGCACTTGTGCCGGCCCAAGCGCCTGATCACCAGCGACCGACGCAATCCCGACGGTGTCCACCACAAGGCTATCGATCTTTGCGAGTTGGAGGAAGACGCTCACTTCTGCTTTTGTAAATCTGTCCAATCCTTCAAGCGTATTGCGGAGCTGCGTCGCTGAACTGAAGTTCTTGCCAATCAATGGCCTCACTTCATCGACATTGACTCCCTCCGCAGCGACTGCCGTGAGGACGGATGCCGTGACATTGTACTGCGAATCGGCAATGACCGGCTGTTCAAACACGTTCTGGACGAAGAAGAGCATGACGAACGCCATCAGAAACGCAGCGATCGGCGCGATGACCCACCCCGCCGCGATCTTTCCGAGCACCTGCAGATTGATTCCCCGTCCATGCTTCGCGAGTCCGACACCGACGACGGCTCCGATCACCGCCTGCGTGCTCGAGAGAGGAACCAGCGGCAACGTCGGAAGGTGCATACTCCGGAGGAGGCCTTCAAGCCATACCGAAGAGAACAGGAACAACACGATCGATTCGGCGAGAACGACCACGAATCCCGATAGCGGCGTGATCCGGTACAGATCGCTTCCGACCGTCACCATAACATGCTGCCCATACGTAAAGATCCCGACGGCGATGGCGACACCGCCGATCAGGAAAAGCTGCTGTGTTCCCGTAAACGTGAGCACGGAGCCAACGGCGATGTCGTTGAACGGCGTTGCAGAAACGAACAAACCCATTACATTCGCGATGTTATTCGCCCCCAGCGTGTACGATGCAAGTGCCCCAACAACGAGGAGACCCGTGCGCGTGTACGCATCGACCTCCAGCATGTGGACGCGGGCTCGCTTGACCAGCCACTCGATCGCCTTGAACAGGACGAACGCGAACGCTGCGGCCAACAGCGGACTCGTCACCCACGTCCCAAGGATCTTCATGATCGCCTCGCCATCCGTCGGCGAACCCGTGAACAGGTTCCATCCGATGACTCCGCCCACGATGGCTTGGGAGGTCGACACGGGGAGCTTCAACTTCGTCATCCAGGCGACGGCGATCCCGACCGCCAGTGACACCGTAAAACTTCCCGCCATCGCATTGACCGCTCCAAGCTGATTGATCGTGCGCGTCGTTCCTGCCCCGCCGAAGACAGCCCCAAGGATCACAAAGATGCCCGCAACCACGGCCGCCACACGATAGCGAACCATCTTCGACATGACCGCTGTGCCGAAGACGTTCACTGCATGGTTCGCCCCCAGTGACCATCCGAGGAAGATCCCGCTGCTGATGAAAAAGAGGGTGACGGCGCTCATACTACTCGTACTTCTTGATCACGGCAATGGCCAGACGGTCGCATACGTCATCCGATTGCTCGGCGATGCGTTCGATATGGTAGCTGAAATACCGCACGTGGATCTTCTTGCTGAGCGTCATGCGGCTCCGGAAGATCGTTCGCTTGATGTTCTCTGCCATGCGATTGGTCTCGCGACGATAGAGCTGAACTTTGTTGATGTGATCGCGGACCGCTTCGAGGTTGCGAAAATATGCGCGGATCCCTCCAACCGTATGGTCACTGCAGTTGATGGAGAACTCGATGAGGTCTTGAAACGGCCGACGGACATTCGCGGGGATCACCGGGATCTCGACGGAGAATTCGAGCAAGGTGTCGGTGATGATATTCAGAACGCGGTCAGCACTCTCCAGCAAGCCCAACACGTCGC
>JALONE010000267.1 GCA_025455125.1 Bacteroidota bacterium | reverse complement strand
CGCCGGGAGAAAGGCGAGAGCTCCCCTTCGTTTCAACAAAGCGCTTCGCTTTCTCGAGGAACACGCAATACATCGGATACACGACGGAAAGCCGGACGGGCTCCATGCCGAGACGCTTCATCTCCGACTCGATGAACGACGACGTCGCAAAGCTCCAGCAGATCAGCGTGGTGTCCTGATTCAATGACGAGAGATGCGGCAAGGCTTTGAAGTCCGACACGCTTTCCGGGTGCGCCTTCGATGCGATGAACGCCGACAATTCTTCATCGATCGACTGCGCCCAGCCCCGCGCAAACACGAAGAGAATAAGGTAGATTAGCGCAACATGCTTCATTCTTCTCTCCTCCAATCAATAATCAATAATCGACAATCGTCAGTTCCCAAGGCCTTCTTCCGCAATGATGTACGCTAGCAATGCCATCGCGGCCGACCCGAATGCCATCTCCCGCTCACTGACCTTGTCGATCGTATCGTCCGCGGAATGATGATAATCAAAGTAGCGCTGGCCGTCCACATTCAGGCCGAAGGAAGGAACTCCCTGGCGGGTCAGCGGACTGATGTCCGCACCACCGCCGCCGCGAACGAACGTCTCAGCGCCGAGAGGTCGGAATGCGCGTGCGAAGCGGACGATCTTCTCAAACGTTGCCGAATCGCTGACGCCGAAGCCGCGCGGCATGAATCCCCCTGCATCCGATTCGATCGCGGCAATGTGTCTCTCGCCGGGACGGTTCATACCGGCGTACGCAATCCCGCCGCGCAATCCATTCTCCTCATTCATGAACATCACCGCGCGGATGGTCCGCTTTGGCTTCAATCCGAGCTCCTTCAGCAAGCGCACTGCCTCGATCGTGTGGATACACCCGGCTCCGTCATCGTGGGCGCCATGTCCTTTGTCCCAACTATCCAAATGACCGCCGATCACCACGACCTCGGATGGATGCTCCGTTCCCACAAGTTCTCCGATGACGTTCGCGGACTCAACATCCGGCAACGTCTCGCAATTCAGGCGTAGTCCGACGGTCACCTTCGCTCCATCGCGCAACAACGCGCTCAGCATGTTCGCATCGTTCGTGCTCACGGCCGCTGAGGGGATCTTCGGGATGCTGTCGACGTACGACATCGATCCGGTGTGCGGCGTGTCGTCGTACTGCGTCGTCATCGAACGGACGAGCGCGGCTACCGCGCCATACTTTGCCGCTTCGATCGCTCCTCGTCCGCGCTGATCGACCGCTTGTCCGTACGCCTGTCCGGGATGCAGCAGCGAGCGGTCCATCGGACGATTGAAGAAGACGATCTTCCCCTTGGCGTCCTGGCCGATCCGCTTCAATTCGTCCCACGAACGGACCTCAATGATCTCCGCCGAAAGGCCTTTCTTCGGCGTCGAGATGCTTCCACCGAGTGCCGCGATACTCAACTTCGCTTTCTTCCCGTTGGCCCGATACCAGCCTTCTTCGATCGTTCCGCGTCGCCAATGCGGCACCATCACGGGCTCGAGGCGCACGTTCTGGAATCCGTACGCTTCCATCTTCTTCTTTGTCCAGTCGACCGCTTTCGCCGCTTCGGGAGAGCCGCTTAATCGCGGTCCGATCGTCGTGCACAGCTCATGCAGAAGGAGGTAGGAAGTGTTCTCCGACAAGGCTTTTGTGGCAAGCCGATAGGCAAGCGTATCATACCGACTCGGCTCGGTTGCACTCAAAGGCTCGAGCACGGTGAAGAACAACAGGAGCGGGATCAGGACTCGGTTCATGGCATCCACGGCAGGTTTGATTGATCAGGGAAGGATCTTTGTTCTGAGTTGCACTGATGGTGCAGGACAATGCTCATGGCGGCCGAACCATCGATAGCGGCGTCGGGCGACCGCAACATATGCACGATCCCGCCAGCGATGAGGAATGAGGCGAATCACTTCCGCCACGCGCCAGATGCCGCCAAGCGTACGCGCAAGCAAAAGTACCGCCTCAGAACGCGCGGCGATTTGAACGCCTGCAAGGACGACAACGGAGTCCGGAAGATTCCGATGCACTCCGAGCAAGCGGTCTGCCGTCTCAGATGTCAAGGACGCAAAGCGTAACCGATCGTCTGAATCGACGGTTGAGAGAAAGCGCACAAGACGATTACAGAGAACGCAGTGTTCGTCAAAGAAAACGATCGCGCCTTCATCCATGGAGCCGCTTGATGATCATGGCGGGAAGAGGACGGGGTGCGAATTTGACGAACCAGACGCCGATACGGTTGAGGAAACCCGGAATGACGATCCGCTTGCCGCGCATCATTCCACGGTATCCCGCCTCTGCAACGGGGAATGCCTTCATGCCTGCGGTGCGCAGCACTTTGCTGGAAACTCCCGCCCGCGATTGAAACTCGGTATGCGTCGGTCCGGGACAAAGCGCTGTGACGGTCACGCCGGAGCGCTTCAGTTCTGCATTGAGGGCCTCGGAGAAGCTGAGGACGAAGGCCTTTGTCGCGTAGTACACCGATATGTACGGTCCTGGCTGAAATGCCGCAGTCGAAGCGACATTCATGATGCGTCCGTGTTTGCGGTTGAGCATGCCGGGAAGAAAGAGCTTGGTGAGATGAACAAGCGCCCCAACGTTGACTTGGATCATCTCCAACTCGCGTTCGACCGCAGTAGATGAAAATCGCCCTTCCAGTCCGAACCCGGCATTATTCACGAGGTTGTCGACGTGCATACCGTGTTTCTGAAGAGTCTGGAAGATGAATTCGGGGGCCTTCGGATCGGCGAGATCCTTTGCGATCATCACGATCTCGATCCCGTAACGCTCCTTCCAATCCTTCGCGATCCCGTGGAGGCGGTCCTTGTTCCTCGCGACGAGCACGAGCGTGTGCTTCTGTTCAGCGAAGATCCTCGCGAGTTCATACCCGATGCCAAACGTCGCACCGGTGATGAGCGTGGTCGGGGGAAGGTGAGGGTTCATAGGCTCATTTAACATACATCCCGATCACTCGCTCGATCGCAGCGGAGCAGACGGGATCGAATTCGATGAGGCTGAGCGTAAACATACGGCAATCGAGGGCCGGACGATACATTCCTTTGGAGACATACCCCGCTCCCTCGAATGCGCCGACAACACCGGCATACTTCGACTTGCGCAAGATCTCGGTCTGTCGCTTCTGGATCGGGTCGCGTTTCTGATAGTAATCGGGGGCCAGACGGTCAAGTTTGCCGCGGACGACGTCAAGACTGTCATACTCCGCCTTTTCCCATGGCGTGGGGACCGGCGTTCCTTCCGCAAGAAGGTCCTTCCATTTCAGCGCCTCCTTGGTGTTCTTCGCCGTCACGTTCGGTTCCCATGGCTCGACTCCCTTCGGATAGAAGTCGATGTACGAGATCTGCGAACTGTAATACTCGTCTCCCAGTCCGCCGAAACAATGACCGAATTCGTGGAC
>JALONE010000266.1 GCA_025455125.1 Bacteroidota bacterium | reverse complement strand
CTCGTACCTCAGCGAGATTCGCATTTCTGAGAGAAATTCGAGTGGTTCTTTGAATCTGCGAAAATTTCGCGGATTTCGAGGACGGGGGAAAAGGAACAGCTATTCTGTGTCGCGTGCCTGGAAGAAGGTCTCACCTTCGTAGACCTGCTTCACCACAGTTCCGTGCGCAACAAGCTCCGTCAGGAGTCGGGCAACGTCGGCGCGATGCATCTCAAGGGCATCAGCCATTTCCTCAAGACGCATCCCCCGCCTCCGCAACAATGCGACCACGCGCTCCGCATCCACGTGCTGTTCCGCCGTCACGGTCTTCTCATGATAGACGCCTATGACCTCGCAATTCCCGCCGAGCAGTGTACAGATCTCCTTCAGACGACGTTCCGTCACGGGAAGCGCGGTCGGTTCGGCCGGAGGGCGGACGACCGTGTTGAGTTGGATGCGGTCGGGAGCGATGCGCTCGATGGCTTGCTTGAGGCGCAGCACTTCCTCGTTGCTGTCGTTCATTCCCCGGACGAAGAGGATCTCAAGCCAGATCTGCCCTGCGAACTCCGACCGGAACGCGGCGAGGCCGTCGATGATCTTCTCGATGCGGAGGTCGGGATGCGGGCGGTCGACGGCGTTGAAGACCTCCTGCGACGCCGCATCCAACGAAGGAGAAACGATGTCCGCTTCCGCAAGGTCGCTGCGAACTTCGGGATCGGTCATCAGTGTGCCGTTCGTCAACACAGCGACCGGAACTTCCGTGAGCATCTTGATGCCGCGGATGATGCGCCCCAGTCCGGAGTGCAAGGTCGGCTCGCCGGAACCGGAGATCGTGATATGATCGAGGTGAGGATACTGGCGGATGGCTTCGCCGACTTCGGCAACGATCTCTTCGACCGAATAATATTCGCGCCGTGCAAGCCCCCGCTTGTCGGTGGTCCCCACTTCGCAATAGACGCAGTCGAGCGTACACAGTTTCGACGGAATGATATCAACGCCGAGCGATTGGCCGAGACGCCGGGAAGGAACGGGACCGAAGATGTAGGAGAAGGGAGGAGGCATGGGGAGATCAGAAGTCAAAAGTCATAAGTCAAAAGTCAAAAAGCATATGTCAAATGTGAGATGAAATACTGCCGCCTCATTCACATTCACCATCTATCATATTACATATACCATATTTCATATCACATATACCATATCACATTTGCCATCTAACATATCCTCGGCAATTGTTCTCCGCTCATCATGTCGACCACGCGAGTGCCGCCGATGCGGGTTTTCATGACGACGGTCGAGGGATGTTCGGCGACGACCTCGCCGATGATGGCCGAGTCACGTCCAAGCGGATGGGCTCGCATCGCCTCGAGCGCGCGGGGAGCGTCATCCGGCGCAACGATCGCAAGCATCTTTCCTTCATTCGCGACATACAGCGGATCGAATCCCAGGATCTCACACGCGCTGCGCACCTGCTCCGGAATGAGGATGGCCGCCTCATCGATTCGAATCCCTTGTCTGCTCGATGACGCGATCTCATTCAAGGCGGAGGCTACACCCCCCCGGGTCGGGTCTCGCATGACGCGCACCATCGTGCCGCTCTCGAGCAACGCATCGACCAATCCGTTCAGTGCCGCACAGTCGCTCTGGATCTCCGTATCGAATCCCAGCCCCTCGCGTTTGGACATGATGGCGATCCCATGCATCGCGATCGGTCCGCTGAGGAGAACCTTGTCTCCGGGACGACATGACCGCGGATCGATCTGGACATTCCGTTCAATCACGCCGACGCCGGCGGTGTTGATGTAGATGCCGTCGCCCTTCCCCTTATCCACCACTTTCGTGTCGCCAGTGACGATCTCCACGCCCGCTGACGCCGCGGCGATCCGCATCGAGCGGACGAACTGCCAGAGGGTTTCCATCGAAAGGCCCTCTTCGAGAATGAAGCCGACCGAAAGATACAGCGGCCGGGCGCCGCACATAGCGACGTCGTTGACGGTTCCATTCACCGCGAGCGACCCGATATCTCCCCCGGGAAAGAACAGCGGCTTGACAACGTACGAATCGGTCGAGAAGGCCAGTCGTCCGTTCGGCGGGGGGAGGATCGCGCCGTCGTGCATCGCCTTCAGCGTTTCTCCCTCGAACGTCGCGACGAACATCTTCTGGATCAAGGCGTTCATCAGCGTTCCCCCGCCCCCATGCGCCATGGAGACGTGCGGGTACTCGTTGAGGGGGATGGGACAGGAGAAGGAGAGCATTGGGGAATGATGATTGATGAATGAGCAGTTGAGCCAAGAGCCTGGAGCCTAGAGCACAGGGAAGAAGTCAAAAGTCAGAAGTCATAAGAATTGGCCAGTGAAGGTCCACCCTTGCCAACCCTTTTGACTTCTGCGTTATGACTTGTTCCGTGTGAACCTAGATCTTGCGCATTCTCTGACGGCTCGAGGCTCAGTGTTTGTGCAAGTCCTTGTGCATGATCTTCCGTGTTTCCATCAATCGATCGTCCGCGGGAAGGTCCATGAGTGTGCGGTTCATGAACTCGTCGTTCTCCTTCCGCAGTATCTTCGTGACGTATTCGATGATGCTCTCCGGGAAGACGTCGGAGCGCTCATACAGTTCCCTCTTCTCCGTCAGGATGCGCGCGGACTCGACACAGCTCTTCGGCAGTGCCGTGAGTGAATGAAGCAACTGCTCATCCTGGAAGATATTGCCGGTCACGTAGAGTTTCTTCGCGATCTCCGTCGACTCCGCATGGGTCATTCCCCATTCCGCCGCCATCGCGATACCCGCGAGGAGCAGATGCACGATGGCGCTTCCGTCCGGACTGCGCAGCTCGACGGTCTGCCTTCCGCCGGGTTGGGAGACTGCCTCTATCTGCTGCGGGTTGAGCCGTTTTGCGAGATCGCTCAGATTCGACCATCCCAGCGGAACGCGGATCATCGCGCTTCGGTTCATGTCGCTCCAACAAACGCGCGTCGGCGCTTCCTGGTTCGGTACCAATCGCAGGTAGGCGGAGGAAACAGTGTTTCCGAACGCGGTCAACGAATCCGCGTACGTGCAGAGGCCGCCGATGATCTTCCGCGCCGTGTCGGAAAGCTTCCCGTCCGGCGTGGTCATGACGTTCTTGCCCTCCTTCACCGCCTCCATGTGAATATGCATGCCGTTGCCGGCGATTCCTTCCTCCAACTTCGGCGTGAATGTTGCGACGCAACCGTGCTTGTAGGCGACATTGCGGATGAGCCACCGTGCAAGTGCGAGATAATCCGCCGCGTCCTCGATCGGTGCGGGAAGGAATTCGATCTCGAGCTGCTCCCCCTGTTTGTCCTTGATCTCATCCAGATTGCTGCGCAGGCGCTCGATCGATCCGACCTCGCTGTGCGCATATTTCACGCTGCCGGTGATCTGTACGATGTAGCGAACCATTTCGTCGAGGATGGTGCCGGACT
>JALONE010000265.1 GCA_025455125.1 Bacteroidota bacterium | reverse complement strand
GCCCCAGGAGACATTCCTCTTCTCCGACACCATCGCGCAGAACGTGCTCTACGGCGCCGCGGAGTATTCCGAGGACCGTCTCCGCCGGTCCGCAGAGATCGCTCGACTGACGAAGGACATCGAGGAGTTTCCGTTGAAGTACGAAACGGTCATCGGGGAGCGCGGCATTACGCTTTCCGGCGGGCAGAAGCAGCGCGCGAGCATCGCCCGTGCCGTTGCACGCGACCCGAAGATCCTCATCCTGGACGATGCACTTTCCGCCGTCGACACGGACACCGAAGAGCGCATCCTCAAGGGACTGCGCCAGTTCATGAAGAACAGGACGAGCATTATCATCAGCCATCGCATCTCGACCGTGAAGGACGCGGACGCAATCGTCGTCCTGCACGAGGGGCGGATTGTGGAACACGGGACGCACAGCGAACTGGTCGCGCTCGGAGGCCGCTACGCCGAATTGCACCAAAAACAACTTTTGGAAGAACAACTGGAGCGCATGTAAATGGCACTGCACGAAGAGGAGATCCTCGGCAGAGCATACGACGCTCGGCTCATGCGCCGGTTGATCCGCTATCTCCGTCCGTATCGCTGGCATGTGGTGCTTGGGATCTTCACGAGCCTCCTCATCAGCGGCATGGAAGCGGTCCGCCCCTTGTTCACCAAGATCGCCGTCGACGTGGATATCGCCAACGGAGACAAGCGCGGTCTTCTCGTCACCACGGCGCTGTTCTTCGCTGTCCTCGTCGTGCGGGGATTCATCCAGTACATCAACGCCTACCTGACGCAATGGATCGGCCAGCGGACCATCTATGACCTCCGGATCGAGGTCTACCGGCACATCCAACGCCTCTCGCTCCGGTTCTTCGACCGCACACCGGTCGGGCGCCTCATCACACGCGTAACCAATGACGTGGAGGTGCTGAACGAGATGTTCTCTTCGGGGATCGTCATGGTCTTCAGCGATGTATTCACGATCATCGGGATCTTCTACTTCATGTTCAGCATGGACTGGCAGTTGTCGCTCGTGACGCTGAGCGTGATGCCATTCCTCTTTTATGGGACATTCCTGTTCCGCCGAAAGGCACGCGAGGCGTACCGGGATGTGCGGACCCAGGTCGCCCGCATCAACTCCTTCATGCAGGAACACATCACCGGCATGCTCGTCAGCCAGATATTCGGACGGCAGAAGAAGGAATCAGAGCAATTCGCCGAGATCAACGCCGCACACCGGGACGCGAACATGCGTTCCATCTTCGCCTACGCGATCTTCTACCCCGGCGTGGACCTCATCGGGGCCGTGGCGATCGGACTCATCATCTGGTATGCCGGCTTCAATGCCATGGAAGGAACCGTGACGCTCGGAACGATCATGGCGTTCGTCCAATTCAACGAGATGTTTTGGCGTCCGATTCGCGATCTCGCGGAAAAGTACAACATCCTGCAAACAGCGATGGCGTCCTCCGAGCGGCTCTTTCAACTGCTCGATGATCAGAGCATCCTTCCGGTACGCCCGGATCCGACCCCGTTGAGCGAGGTGAAGGGAGCAGTCGAGTTTCGGAACGTCTGGTTCGCCTACAACGGATCGGACGGCGACACTCCGCCGGAATGGGTGTTGCGCGACATCTCCTTCTCGATCCGCGCGGGCGAAACGGTCGCATTTGTCGGACACACCGGGGCGGGGAAAACCTCTATTATCAATCTCCTCTCGCGGTTCTATGATGCCCAGCGCGGCTCGATCCTGGTCGACGGCCACGAGATCCGCGACCTCCGCCCGGAAGACTTGCGGCGACACATCGCGGTCGTGCTCCAGGATGTCTTCCTCTTCTCCGGAGATATCAAGGGCAACATCGGACTGGGAGAACCGCAGATCACCGAGGACCGCATCAGGGCGGCGGCTCGCGTCGTTGGCGCGCATCGATTCATTGAACAACTCCCCGACGGATACGATGCGCCGGTCAAGGAGCGGGGAGCGACCCTTTCGGTCGGTCAGAAGCAATTGTTGTCGTTCGCGCGCGCGTTGGCCATCAACCCGCGCATCCTCATCCTCGACGAGGCGACATCGAGTGTCGACACGGAGACCGAGATCCTGATCCAATCTGCGATCCGCAAATTACTGCATGGCCGCACCTCGATCGTCATCGCGCATCGGCTGTCCACCATCCAGACCGCAGACACGATCATCGTTCTCCACAAAGGCGAGATCCGCGAAATGGGCTCGCACCAGGAACTGCTCGCCCGCAACGGCATCTATCGACGCCTCTACGACCTGCAGTACAAGGATCAGGAACCGCGCGCTTGACGCGCTTGCAACTCCTTTCCTCCTTCTCTAAATTGACGCCACACGAACTTCGGAGGCAGCATGTCGTTCACCGACAAGGTCGTCACGATCGAACGTCACATCATCGAGGAAGAACAGGCGCACCCGGGCGCGACAGGACAACTGTCCGCCATCCTGCGTGAACTCACCCTTGCCATCAAGATCATCTATCGCGAGGTCAGCAAGGCAGGCCTGGTCAACATCCTGGGGCTCGTCGGCCGGGAAAATATTCACGGCGAACAAGTAAAGAAGCTCGACGCCTTCTCGGATGAGAAGATCTTCCAAGCCATGGACCACGGCGGGCATCTGTGCGTCATGGCATCGGAGGAACACGAAGACATCATCCCCATCCCGCCTCAGTATGCGACGGGGAAATACGTTCTGCTGTTCGATCCGCTCGACGGATCATCGAATATCGACGTCAACGCTCCGATCGGCACGATCTTCTCTGTCTACCGACGGATGACCCCATCCGGTCCCGGCATGCTCGAGGATTGTCTCCAACCCGGCTACAAGCAGGTCGTCGCCGGTTACGTCGTCTACGGTTCTTCCACCATGCTCGTGTACACGACTGGTGACGGCGTGCACGGCTTCACCCTCGACCCGAGTATCGGGGAGTTCCTCCTCTCGCACGAGAACATACGCATCCCTTCCAAAGGAAAGACCTTCAGCATCAACGAGGGCAATTCAGTGAACTGGACGGACGGCATGCGGCGCTACATCGAGCATGTGAAGAAGGACGACAAGGCATCCGGACGCCCCTATACGGGACGCTACATCGGATCCATGATCGCGGATATTCACCGGACGCTTCTGACGGGAGGCATCTTCATGTACCCCGCCGATCGGAAGAGCCCC
The DNA here is from genome assembly GCA_025455125.1 of Bacteroidota bacterium. GTDB lineage: Bacteria > Bacteroidota > Ignavibacteria > UBA10030 > UBA10030 > JAKAJH01. Next base: position 254 of record JALONE010000265.1, on the reverse strand, counting down.
AACGGAAAGCTCCGCCTCCTCTATGAGGCAAATCCCATGTCGTTCATCGTGGAGCAGGCGGGGGGACGGGCAAGCAACGGTGTGACCCGGATCCTCGACATCAAACCAACCGCTCTGCATGAACGGACACCGCTGTTCGTAGGCAGCGACGAGGATGTGCGGATCTGTGAAGAGTTCCTGGCGGGGAAACGATGACCCCGGTTCCGATCCAAGACGCGACGTTTGTTGTGGTGGACGTTGAGACGACCGGGATG
>JALONE010000264.1 GCA_025455125.1 Bacteroidota bacterium | reverse complement strand
CAGGATCCCCTGCAGGACGCCGAGGCGATCATCGCCTTCGTGATTTCCCAATCCTGAGACACACTTCCCCCTCAAGCACTCCCGGCAGATTGAGAAGCCGGGAGTGTAAAAGCCCCGGAACCTCTCGGCCCGGGGCTTCGCTTTGCTTATTCAGACAACTGCGGATTGGCTACTGCACGAGGAATGGGATTCCCCAGATCTCCGATGAAAATGGCGCCACATTGTCGAACAACGAACTCTGCGTCACCGCGCTGATCATGAGATGATGACGGCCCGACCATACACCACGCCATGTGTGCTCATACACGGAAGTTACAGTTCCACCGCCGTTGTTGGTGGAGGAAACAAGCTGCATCGGTGCACGATAACGCCAGCCCGTCGCAAGCGTCCAATATGGCCGATGAGCCGCTACAAAGTTTCCCGTGTCGGAACTCGTGATGGTCACTCGCACCCGGAAATCGTCGTTGAACGTCGGAGGAAGTTCCGGCATGCCGCCCAGACGAAGAGGACGTCCCAAGCGCATCGCATAGGCGAGCGGGTCCGAGATCGAAAGCGTGTCTGAGCCGATGAAGAACGTGACGTTGTCGATGTTCACTTGCGGCGAAGAGATCGTGCCCCCTTCCATCGCAGACACCTCGATGATGCGCCAATTCCGCCGGGGCTCAGCCGTGTTTGCCACCTTGCTGAGGACGACACGCCGGACGGTCTGTTCTGTGAATGGCTTCAAATACGTTCGCACGGTTGTGTCGCCTTGCATGCGCGCGCGAATCCAGAATGTTCCAGTGAACGTGTGCGTGACCACGGATTCCATCGTCGTGTCGTTCAACACCGTCGTGACAACGTTCCGTTGAAGGGAATTTCGATCGATCCTGCGTCCCCAGACGCGCGGAATGATCGCCGTGTCAACCTTCGCCATGGACACGTCGCCATCATCCAGATAGTTCAGGTCGCTCGTGAAGAAATCATCCGCAGCGATGATCTCAGCAGCCGCCTGAATATTCGATGCCTCGCTGGGACCTGCAACATCATTGTCGGCGCAACCGACGAACGATGCCGCGACAAGAGCGGTTGTTGAAATGAGTGCGAGAATTCTTCTGTTCATTGCCTACTCCTCATGACATTGTGACGAAATTTCCTCCTGGGGGACTATGTTCTTTGGACAACGCCTTTGAACATGGGTTTAATAAACAAAAGAACCGCTTCGTGGTCTGCGATGCGTGTCACAAGGGCGTTTCTCAAAGAAAATGAGGGATTCGAAGAAGGGAGAATGTGACGCAGATTACGCTTCGGCAGTGTCTTGGCTGGACTTTCTCGCCCCCTCGATCACGATCACGTATTCACCACGCGGCTCCCTCGCGTTCAACGTTTCGCACACCGTTGTGATCGGACCGCGCACAACCTCCTCGAACTTCTTCGTCAGTTCGCGTGCTACGCAAACGAACCGCTCTCCAAAGGAATCGTGGAGTTCGCCGAGCGTCTTCAGAATGCGATGCGGTGATTCGTAGAGAACAATGGTACGGTGTTCCTGCTTGAGTATTTCGAGTTTGGTCTTCCTCCCTTTCTTCAGCGGAAGGAATCCTTCGAAAACGAATCGGTCCATTGGGAGACCGCTTGTGACCAGTGCCGCCAGCAACGCACTCGGACCGGGAATGGGAACGACGGGGAAACCGTTCTCAAGCGCGAGCCGAACCACGGCATACGCAGGATCAGAGATCCCCGGTGTCCCGGCATCAGAAACGAGAGCGACTGTCTGTCCTTCACGCAGCCGCTGGATCAATTGCGGAGCCCGCTGGACCTCGTTGTGGCTGAAATAGCTCAGCATCGGTTTCGAGATCCCGTAATGATCCAGCAGCACCTTGGTCGTCCGAGTATCCTCAGCCGCGATGAGGTCAGCGGCTGAGAGGATCTTCACCGCCCGATGCGTGATGTCGTCAAGATTGCCGATGGGAGTGGAGACGATGTATAACGTGCCCGGCTGGACCACTTCCACGGTCACACCCCCCAATCACGGACATAGCGGAAATCCACGTTCACGGTTCGATACGAGACTTTCGCAATGAGGGGCGGACGACGCTTGAACTGGTTTTTGCGGATCATTCCCCGCACTTTGTGCACGAGATCGTTCGCAAAGCCAAGACGGTCGAGCTCCAAATCGCTCCGACGCTCGTCGATCATTTGATAGAGCAACGCATCTGCATCGGCGTACGTGAATCCGAACTCCCCTTCATCCGTCTGTCCTTCCCACAGATCGGCGCTCGGCTTCTTGTCAATCACCGAGCGGGGCAGACCGAGCGCCTCCGCCAACTGCCACACTTGAGTCTTGTAAAGATCCCCGAGGGGGTTCAACGCAGAAGCCAGATCCCCGTGTTGCGTCCCGTATCCAAGCAGGATCTCGGTCTTATTGCTTGTCCCAACGACCAATGCCTTCTCGCGCACGGAGCGGTCGTAGAGAACGATCATCCGCATGCGTGCCATGACGTTCCCTCGGCGCAATTGATCGGTGACACCCTGATCCTCACAGTATGCATCGACCATCGAGGAAATATCGACCCGTTCCGAACAAATGCCGGTCGCATTCAGAACGAGACCAGCATCGATCTCGCTCTGCGGATTGCTCGTCCGGTACGGCATGAGGATGCCGAGCACATTCTCCTTCCCGACGGCCTCTGCAGCGAGCGCAGCGGCTACCGCTGAATCCACGCCTCCCGAGACGCCGAGGACAAGCCGGGAGAATCCCGCCGCGCGGGTCTCATCGCGGAGGAACTGCACCAGCAGCGGCCGAACAATATCCATGTTCAGGCGCAGCGGCGCGCGCGGATCGTTATGCGATGTCTCCATTACGACTTGCTCATCTCCCGGAAGACAGCCCGAATGATCTCCGATCCTTCGTCGACTTCAGCCTTCGTCAAGTTCAACGGTGGACGGAATCGAATGGAACGTTCGCCGCAACCGATGAGGATCATGCCCTTCTCGTCGGCCTTCTCCCGGAGATTCTGCCGAACTTCGGCGCTCGGGAGGTCAAACGCGCAGAGCAATCCCCGGCCGCGCGCATTGCTGACCAGCGTGGGGTAATCCCGCTGCATCGACAAAAGCTGCTCGTGGAGATAGTCTCCAACGACACGCGCATGTTCGATCAATCCTTCTTCCTCAATGATCTCGAGGGTCCGCGCACAGCGCACCATGTCCACCAGATTGCCGCCGAATGTCGAGTTGATGCGGCTTGGAACCTTGAAGACATTCTCTTCGACTTCATCAATGCGCTTGCTGCACATGAATCCGCAGATATGCGTCTTCTTCCCAAAGGTCATCATGTCCGGCTGGACGAAATGCTCATGCGCCCACAACTTGCCGGTGATCCGGAGTTCGATGAGGAATTCTTTACGGAAGTGATTATCGCCCCCTTCCGCCTGGATCGGCTCGATGATGAGAGCCGCGATATCATCCCGGTTGTCGACGATCGCCTGTTTGATCTGTGCGATGGCGAGCGCTTCTTCCTTCTTCACCTGAACGAGGATCTGTTCCGTGATCGGAAATCGGAGAGCAGGATTGTGAATGCGCGGCCATTGAAACTTCGGGAAATAGTTCGTCTTCGTGGGATCGGTGTTGGTCAAGGCGAGTGTGTATCCGCTTCGGCCGTGGAACGCACGGCGGAAGTGGACGACCTGGTGTCCGACCTCCCGCGTGTATCCCTTCGCGAAATTCTTCCGCACCTTCCAATCGAACGCCGCCTTGATCGCATTTTCGACTGCCAAGGCACCGCCGTCGATGAAGAAGGCGTACGGCATATAGGAAGGCTGCGCTAGGCGCGCGAACGTCTCAACAAACTCGGCCATCTCGACCGTGTACGCATCGGAATTCGACGGCTTGTTGACCGCAATGAGGCCAAGCTTTTGGACAAACGCCGGATCGGTGAGCTTTGGATGATTCATCCCGAGCGCGCTCGACGCAAAGAACGTGAAGTAGTCGAGCATCTTCCGGTTCGTACGAGAATCGTAGAGGTACGATCCCTGGCTCTTCTTCAGATCGACGACCCAGTCAAAGCCGTCGGCGAGCATGTGAGTGGCGAGCGTTTGATGGACCTCGGCGGGAGCAACGACAACGGGATTTTTCGTGGTCGGGCGCGGTGCATGACCGTTCCCGCCAGTGGAAATGGCGGATTGTTTCTGATCGGGTTTCATAGGAACACCTCTTCGTATTCGCGTGAGTGTGATGAGGAGAAATCACAGCGTCCAGCGATTAGAAGAACTCCTGGTGTTCGTAGAGCGATATGATAAAGGGACGACCCAAGGCCATTATTGATTGCAGATTGTTGATTGCGGATTGAGACTAATTCTGGAGGAAATGCAAGACTTCTCCAACAGGGTCATGAGCCGTTTCAGTGAATTCCTGCTTGCTCAAAGATGTAGTCGACCTGTCTGAGTGATCGCTTTGCATCGAAGAGCTGGCTGATCTCTTCCTTCGATAGATGCTTCAACACGTCGGGACTCGCTTCCAACAGGTCTCTGAAATTCTGGTCTCCCTGCCACACCCGCATCGCCTGCTCCTGCACGATCCGGTACGCATCTTCTCGCTTCATCCCCTTCTTCGTCAACGCCAACAGGACTTCCTGTGAGAAGATCAGTCCGCGCGTTGCATTCATGTTCCGCTCCATGTTGGCCGGATACACGAGCAAGTTGTCGACGATGCGGATCATGTCGTGCAGCATGAAATCGAGCAGGACGCAACTATCGGGGACGGCGACACGCTCAACGGAAGAGTGGGAAATATCCCGCTCGTGCCAGAGCGCGACGTTCTCCATGCACGCCAGCGC
>JALONE010000263.1 GCA_025455125.1 Bacteroidota bacterium | reverse complement strand
AGGCAGCGGTCTGGACGCATTCCACCCGGATCAGGGCACTTTCATTCATTATCCGTGGCTGGATGGGATGACTGTCTCACAGCCGCTCAACATCCAGGAAGATGCATCCGGAGACCTGTGGGTCACGATGTACGGACCTGCGATCTCTCGTGTCACCCGCGCGACTCGGCGCGTCACCCGTTACTTTGCAGAAGAAGGATACCTTGAAGAAGCGATCATGGGTGCGTTTCTGAGAACATCGAAGGGGGAATTGCTGGTGGGGGGGATGGATGGATTTGTCCACTTTCGACCCGAGGAGATCGTAGACCGTACGGATCTCCCATCCGTGCAATTCACCAAGCTCTCCATTGCCGGCAAGCCGACCGTGATCGACAAAGAAGTCAGCGAAGGCGTTCTTGACCTCTCGCATACGGAGAACTATCTCGCGTTCTCCATGGTGACCGTGGATTACGTCAATCCTCGGCGGAATCGCCTGCGATACCAACTTGTGGGTGCTGATCCGGCACCCGTCGAGGTCGAAGGAGCGGGGACAGTCGACTATTCGGGACTTGCGCCGGGTTCGTACACGCTGCGGATCACGGGTGCAAATAGCGACGGGTATTGGAATCACGCGGGGCTCTCCGTTCCGATCCGCATCCACCCGCCCTGGTGGCAATCATGGTACTTTCGGCTGGGCGCCGTTGCGGCCATCGTGCTCCTGGCGCTGTACCTTCATCATGTGCGCGTGCAAGGCTTGCTTGAACGGGAACGGTTCAAAGCGAAGATGTCTGCGGAGCTCCACGATGAGATCGGTTCTGGGCTGACCCGCATCGCGCTGTTGTCGGAGATCGCGCAGAGGAAGTCGGCCGAATCCCCGACCCAGGCCGGCGACGCATTTCAGCGCATTGCGCAATTGGCGCGAGAACTGCATGAGGCGATGGGGGACGTCGTCTGGTCGATCAATCCGAAGCACGACACGATGGAGAGTTTCATTCAGCGTGCGACGAGGTACTTGAATGAGGTGTGTGAAGCGCGTGGGATTGTGCTCACGCTTAAGATTGGCGAAGATGTGGCTTCGCTGCATGCGAACCCGGAGATGCTTCGCAACATGCTCCTGGTCACCAAGGAAGCGATGACAAACGTCGTCCGTCACGCGTCGTGCGACCGGAGTGAAGTGCATATGCGGCGGGACGGAAGCGCGATGACGTTGACGGTCGTGGACAACGGAAAAGGCATGGACCTCGCAGGATCCGTTGAAGGCAACGGACTGCGGAACATGCGGAAGCGTGTTGAACAACTTGGCGGAACGTTGACGGTATGGAGTGAACTCGGAAAGGGAATGGAACTCCGTTTTGTGATCCCGACGAACACCAGACGTGCAATGCGCGAACGATAACAGTTGAATACCGCAGGAGACCATCAACCACCTAGGAGGTTGCCATGAAGCCAACACGGCATATTTTTCTGCTCATTCTCACAATGTTCCTTCTGGCTGAAACAAATGCACAACAAGCAGAAACACGGGCTCTCCCCATTCCCCCTCCGTTCCCCAAACAGATGCTCGGAATGATCAGCGGTCATGTGTATCTTCGTCCAATCATTCCTTGGGGACCGGCGCCATACCATTCTGGGCTCATGATTGTGATTCTCAATGAGTACTTTGAGCCATTCAGAGGATCTCTTCCCGGGGTTCCCTCGCCGGTTCCAGGATCCATCCTTAATGAACGCTCCATGCCCAGCAGAGGCACCCTCCCTGCGATTCCTCCGCAGGTTCCCGGTCCCATGCCCTTCTGCTGTCCTCCACAGCCAGGTTGTCCTTGTATGCCGGTTCCACCGGATGGTGCCTATCGGATCGGGTATCAATTCACGATGGTCCCCTTCGGGAAATATCGGATCGGTCTTGCGATTCCAGACTCGTTGGCAATGGCAACAGGAGGGATCGCAGGAAATCTCAGATTCATTGCGTATGCCTCAGCGGGCGTCTATTCCGTGAGCCAGGCGGACACATCGAGTGCACGATTACTGAAACTCAGTCCGCTCAACCCCTCAGCCTCTGATGTCGATGTGTATTATGCTGAGGAGTGTCCGTGATATGAAGCCGGAAGATGTGATTTCTACCAACATCGTTATCGTTGACGACGATGCGGAGATCCGGGAAGGCCTCTCGTGGATCATCGATAAGACCGAGGGGTTCACGTGCGTCAGCACGTACGGCACCTGCGCGGAGGCCCTGAAGAATCTCGAGAAGGACCTGCCCGATGTAGTGCTGATGGATATCGGCTTGCCCGATGGGAACGGCATCGACTGCACACGTCAGATGAAGAAACGATTCCCGACGATGCAGGTCCTGATGCTCACCGTCCACAGCGATGACGAGACTATCTTCAATTCGTTGCGGGCAGGAGCGGTTGGCTACATCCTGAAGAAGACCCCTCCGGCAGAACTTATCGCTGCCATCCGGCAGGCCGAAGAAGGAGGCGTGCCGATGACAGGTGAGGTGGCTCGAAAGGTGCTGAAGTACTTCAAGCAGGATGATCCCAAGGAGTTCACGTCTCCTCTCTCCGAGCGCGAGGTGGATGTTCTGAACGCGCTGATTGAAGGGCATTCCTACAAGGCGATCGGAGATAAGCTCTTCATCAGCCCCCACACGGTCCGCTTTCATCTGCATAACATATACGCGAAGCTTCACGTGAACACCAGGGCGGAGGCCGTAGCGGAGGCGATGAAACACCGGGTCCCCGGCAAGTTTCCGTAGGGGCATCCGTCTGCCCAGTTGTTCAGGTTCAAAACGGCGCTGGCACAGAGAATCGTGGCCTGCGCCGTCCTTGTTTTGTGATTCCTCGGTTCCCCCTTGTTTCCGCCGGATATCCCGCTCTGAAATCCGAACATATGGACGGCGCAACTCCCCTGCGTCTTCATGTATCTTGCGTCCCGTAGTTCAATGCCTCAGTAGTTCTCATCCACCACAACCTCAAGGAGGGACGCCATGAAAACCATGAGACTCTTTCATCTGACCTGCGCCTGCGTGTGCTGCCTGTTCAGTGCAGCGCTGACCTATGCGCAATGGAAGCCCGCGGGTACACCGCCGGTTGGGACCGTCTCGTCATTCGTCTTTGTCGACGCGACGGTGTACGCGGGATCCTTCGGCGGAGGCATGTTTCAGTCGAGCGACGAGGGAACGACATGGACCGAGATCAACACCGACCTCGATAATCCGTATGTGACCGCACTCTCCGTTGCTACGCTTCGGTCCGGTGAGCGGATGGTGTATGCGGCGACGTCAGGGGGAGGCGTTTTTGTGCGCGGTCATCGAAGCAGGAAATGGGCGGAGGCGAATGTCGGCATGACGAACCTTGACATCCGGAGCATCGCCATAACATCCGCGGTGAGCGAGGACGAGGGGGACGGCATCTATGTGTCTGCTCCAGGGACAGGGATCTACCGTTCGTCGAATTACGGTGGAACGT
>JALONE010000262.1 GCA_025455125.1 Bacteroidota bacterium | reverse complement strand
GTTACCGCATTCGATCGCGGCGCGGACACGCTCGACTTCCATTTCTATCCATCCGAGAATCCTATCACCATCACGCAAAGTCTGCGGGCCGGCATCATTCTTCCGACCAACGCCGTGGCGGTTCGGCCGAATCCTCGCACGCTCGGCTATCAAGCGGCGACAGCGACGGGTGCGGTGCGCCGGAGCGGGACCGGTATCGGGACCATTGAACTCCGCGTCATGACGTCCGAGTATGTGCCGGACGGGGAGACATTCCTCCTGAAGTTCCATGCGCGTTCAGCGGACAGCGTTCGCGCGACGTACTATGAACTCATTGACAGCGCAGCCAGCAAGGTGCTGATCAAACAAGGGACGGATCTCAATGGAGAGGGGACCGGACCGGTTGGGGCAGGGATTCAACCCGTGGTTTCGACGCCGGACTCCGTTTGGATCGACGTTGCAGCGAGCGGCTTTACGCCGACGAGTCCAACGAACATCAAGCTCTCGTTCGAATACCAACGATTGGCGGCCCCGATCAACCGGTTGCGTCCCGGCTATCCCGCCAACCTGACCATCACGTTCGGCGACACCTATCTCGACACGACGATTTTTCTCGCGCCGCGTCTGCCGCGTCCGGTGAAGTACCGCGTTGTTGCGCACGACCCATCGGGCGATATCCGGCTGAAGACGACGCTGTTCGACACGAACAACGACAGCACGCTCAGTGCGGCGGGGGAGTACATCGATATCGTCACATACTTCCCGAGCGCCCCCACGACGCCGCGACAAACCTGGCGCGTCCGCCTGGATACGGCCGGTCAGTACTTGCGCGGGGCGATCGTACCACCGCGGTCGGGTGACGTGTACGAGGCGATCGTCGGGAAGCCCTTCGGTGAAGGGGACGTGTTCGCATTCACGACGACCGGTGAACGGATCGACCGGCAGAAAGCATCCGCAGAGTTCTCTGAAGACCCGTATGTCGTTCCAAATCCGTATGTCGGATTCGCATCGTTCGAACCGGAGCGGTTCGCAGTGACCGGGCGCGGCGACCGACGCATGGAGTTCCGCAATCTTCCCGCGAACTGTGCGGTGCGGATATACACGGTGAAGGGAGAGCTCGTGCAGACGCTTCGGCACGACGGATCGATGCAGGGATTCGTCCCCTGGGATCTCCGCACGAAAGACAACCTCGACGTCGCCCCCGGCCTCTACATCTTTCATGTCGATGCGGGGGACCTCGGAACGAAGATCGGCAAATTCGCCATCATCAAGTAAACGATCAGCGAACGGTTGACGCATGATGAACACTTCTCAGAAAATCTCTCGTCCGTCCAGGCGATTCTGGACGACCACGATGGCGCTCGTGATCCTGTGTCTGCAAGTAGGGGCTCAAACAAAGACCGGAACGACCATCGGACAATTCCTACTCATCGAGCCAAGTGCGCGGGTCGCGGCGATGGGGAACGCAGGCGTTGCCTCGTTCGCGGACGCCCAGGCCGGCTATTACAATCCCGCGGCGTGGGGGAATCTCGCGGGCTCCGATGCGCAGTTCACGTATGGCCTCTGGCTGGCCGGAATTCAGTACAGCCATGCGGCGGTGGGAGTGATGCTCTCCGAACAGAGCGCCCTGGGGATCACGCTGACATCGCTGAACTCCGGAGACATCGACGTTCGGACCGTTCAGCAGCCCCTCGGCACGGGGGAGAAGTTCAACGTGACGAACATGGCGATCGGTGTCGGATACGCGTCGAAACTGACGGAGCGTTTCTCCGCGGGCATTGAAGTCAGCTATCTGCAGGAGACGATCTGGCACAGCTCGCTGTCGGCGATCGCCGTCAATCTGGGCACGCTCTACCGTGTCTCCCAGGATGGGCTGTTCATCGGTGCGAGCATCTCGAATTTCGGCACGCGCGGACGCTACAGCGGGTCCGACCTCCGCATCCGCTATGATGCGAACAATGCAACATACGGCGACAACAGCAATCTTCCCGGCGAGGTCACGACCGACGAATTTTCCCTACCGGTCGTGTTTCGCGTTGGACTTTCGTACCCGATCGCACTGTCCGGGAAGAACGTGATCCGCATGGCCGTCGACGCCTATCATCCAAGCGACAACACGGAAAGCGTCAGCTTCGGCGCTGAATGGAAGGTGATGGGCTTATTTTCCGTTCGAGCCGGCTACCAGCATCTTTACCAGAAGGATTCCGAGGTCGGCCTGACGCTCGGCGGCGGCATCGACAGCGACCTCCTGGACTTCCCGATCCACATCGATTACGCCTGGGCCGACCACGGTCGTCTCGGCGATGTGCAGCGCATCAGCGTGGGGATGGGCTTCTAATTACAAAGACCACCACTGATTTCACTGATTGACACAGAACGCATGAACCAACGTCAGTGTGAATCAGTGTAATCTGTGGTAATGCATTTCGTGAGCATCCTATGAGTGACTTGAGCATGCAATACCCGTTTGACAACGGTTACGGCTCTTTTGCTGACAACGGCTGGAGCTACCGGATCCGCACGCCGCGGACGCCGAGGCCGTGGGTGAATGTCATCAGCAACGGAACCTTCGGCCTGATCCTCTCGCAGGCGGGGGGCGGATACAGCTGGCGCGAGAATGCGCAGTTGAACCGGATCACGCGATGGGAACAGGATCTCATCAAAGATGAGTGGGGAAAGTTCCTCTTCGTCCGCGATGCGGACACGGGCCGGTACTGGTCCGCCGCCTGGAAGCCGGTGTGTGCGGAACCGCAATCGTACGTCTGCACGCACGGGATCGGATATTCGTGCATCGAATCGGAGAACGAAGGGATCGCTTCCGACTGGACAATGTTCGTACCGGCAAACGACGCGGTTGAGATCTGGCTCGTTACTCTGACCAATCGGACGAACGTCCGCCGTCGACTGCAGACCTTCACCTATTTTGAATGGAATCTCGGCTCGGCCCCCGACTGGCATCGGGAGTTTCACCGGACCTTCATCGAGACGTCGTACGATGCGTCGCTCAAGGGGATGAAGGCAACCAAGCGGATGTGGGAGGTTCCCTCCGATCGCGGACATTGGAATCGCGATTGGGAATATATCGCGTTCCATACGTGCAGTGCAGAACCGGCGTCGTATGAAGGCGACAAGGAATCGTTCCTCGGCATGTATCGCTCCCTCCGTGCGCCGCTTGCGCTGGAGACCGGTACGCTGCGCCGCCTGACCGGCAACTGGCTCGATGCCATCGGGAGTCTGCAGCATGAAATCGCCCTTGAACCGGGCGAATCGAAAACCCTGGTCTATTTGATCGGCGCGGGGAAATCTGAGAAGGAAGTGCGCTCGCTGGTCACCGCGTACGGCGAAGAATCGCGCGCTCGTGCCGCGCTCGCCGGCGTGCAAATGATGTGGAAGGATCTTCTCGGACGGTTCGCGGTCGAAACCCCGGATCATGCGATGAATATCATGCTGAGCCCGTGGCTTCAGTATCAGG
>JALONE010000261.1 GCA_025455125.1 Bacteroidota bacterium | reverse complement strand
CGTCTTTCAGTTCCGTGGGGAACGGTCCGTTGCCGACGCGCGTGGAGTACGCTTTGACAATGCCCGTCACGGCCGTGACCGCCGTGGGGGGAATACCGAGTCCTGTGCACGCGCCGCCGCTCGTGGGATTTGAGGACGTGACGTACGGATAGGTCCCGTGGTCCACGTCGAGCAGAGCTCCCTGTGCTCCTTCCGCGAGGATGTGCTTCTTCTTCGCGAGGGCATCGTTCAGGAATCGCGAGGTGTCTTTCACGAATGGGTCCATCTTTTTGTCGTACTCGACGTACTCATTCACGATCGCATCGACGTTGAGCACCTCAGAGTTGTAAAGCTTGTGCAGCAGAATATTGCTCTCCTCGATGTTCCGCGTCAACTTCTCGCGGAGGACATCGCGGTTGAGGAGATCCACGACCCGGATCCCGGTCCGCATGTACTTGTCCATGTAGGCCGGACCGATGCCGCGTCCCGTCGTGCCGATCTTCTGTGTCCCCTGCTCGCGCGCGGAGTCGAGCATCTTATGGTACGGCATGATGAGATGCGCATTGTGGCTGATGAAAAGCCGTCCTTCAATGCGAATGCCTGCTTTTTCGAGCTGGTCGATCTCGGACATCAGCGCAACGGGATCGAGAACGACGCCATTGCCGATCACGCAGACGACATGTTTGTGGAAGATGCCGGACGGGATGAGATGGAGGACGAACTCTTTTTCCTTCGTCTTCCCCTTCCCCGGGATAACGACCGTATGCCCGGCGTTCGCACCCCCCTGATAGCGAGCGACGATCTGCACGCGTTCGCTGAGATGATCGACGATCTTTCCTTTCCCCTCATCACCCCATTGGGCGCCGACGATGACATGAACAGGCATGGTAGACTCAGACTTGGCGTACGTGGAAACCGCGCCCGGAAGAGCGCGGCTGAATTGTTGAATAAATTGTAGGCATTTTTTCAGGGAAAGACAAGGAAGCCGGCGATGCCGGTGTTTTGCCTTTCCTCGCATTTGCAGGTATATTCTTGGGCATTCCGGCACACTCTTTCTGAAGGAACCTGCATGGACAAATTCGTGATTCGGGGCGGACGACCGTTGAGCGGCACGGTCACGATCGGCGGAGCGAAGAATGCATCGCTCGCATTGATGCCGGCAACGCTGCTTGCGGGCGGAACCCACGTTCTGCGAAACACGCCAACGTTGCGCGACGTCGTCACGATGACCCGCTTGCTTGAGACGATGGGACTGCACATCGGTCAGTCCGGCGATGTGCTCACGATCGATTCGTCGCACATCACCAGCCGCGAAGCGCCGTACGAACACGTCAAGAAAATGCGCGCATCGATCTACGTGCTCGGTCCGCTGGTGGGACGATTCGGCGAGGCGCGCGTCTCACTGCCCGGTGGATGTGCCTGGGGACCCCGTCCGGTCAATCTGCATATCGAAGGGATGCGGAAGCTAGGGGCCGAGATCGAACTTGAAGCAGGATACATCGTTGCGAAGGCGAAGCGGCTTCATGGCGCGCGGATCTTGTTCGATGTGTCGAGCGTCGGTGCCACGGGGAACATCCTAATGGCCGCCGCGCTTGCGAAGGGGACGACGCTCATCGAGAACGCGGCGCAGGAACCGGAGATCGTACAGCTGACGGAATTCCTGATGAAGATGGGGGCGAAGATCCACGGCGTCGGCACAGGACGGCTGGAGGTGGAAGGGGTGGACGAGTTGAAGCCCGCGGAGGTCACCACCATCCCGGACCGGATCGAAGCGGGGACCTTCATGATCGCGGCGGCGCTCGCGGGAAAGAAGGGGAGCGCGGTGCGCATCGAACGGTGCAACCCGAATCATGTCGGCTCCATCATCGTGAAGCTCGAGGATGCCGGCGCGCGGGTGGAAACGGGGGCGGACTGGGTTTCGGTGACGCCGCCGGAGAAGCTGACCTCGATCAACGTGACCACCGCGATCTATCCCGGATTCCCCACGGACATGCAGGCGCAGTGGATCTCGCTGATGATGGTGGCGAGCGGGACGAGTGTGGTGACCGACACGATCTACTTCGACCGGTTCATGCATGTGCCGGAGCTCAGTCGGCTTGGCGCGAATATCACCGTGAAGGAGAACATCGCGACGGTCGTCGGCGTGAAGCGATTGGCCGGGGCGAAGGTGATGTCCACCGATCTCCGGGCAAGCGCGTCGCTGATCCTGGCGGGGCTCGTCGCCGAAGGAACCACCGAAGTGCTTCGCGTCTACCACATCGACCGCGGATATGACTCGGTGGAAAAGAAGCTGCAGGCGCTGGGCGCGGACATTAAGAGAGAAAAAGGGGAGGAGTTCTAGGTGGTCTTCCCTGTCCTCTTCGCCCTCATTGCCATCGTCTGCTCGCAGATCCCCCTCCTCAATTACCTTGGGTTCGAGTTCTCCGCGGTGACCGCGGTCATCGGCGGCTATCTCGCCGGACTCATGCTGATCCGCTCAATGCGGACCGAGGCCATCCGGTACGACGAAAATTACTGGCTCGCGGTCTTGCGGACACTCGGATTTGCGTCCGCGTTAGCGACGGTGTCGGCATTGTTGATGCTCGCGAATGCCTTGCTCGTGAAGAACTGCTCTCTTTCCGAGGGAGCGCTCTTCTTTATCCTCCTGGTCTATCCCTCGCTGCTGTTCTCGATCGGACTGGCCTCGGTCGTTGTCGGAGTCGCCTCACGATTCCGGCCTGCCGTGTACACGATCATCTTTCTGCTGGTCCTCGCACAAATTCCCATCGTGACACTCACGGGGCCGCAGATCTACGCGTTCAATCCCATCATCGGATTCTTCCCGGGAGTCACATACGACGAGTCGATCCAGATCACGGAACGCCTCGCGACGTACCGGGCATTCTCGATCGCCGGCTCGCTCGTCCTGATCGCCATTGGAGCGCTCTTGTGGCGCCGCAGACGACCGAAACCTGTTTCAGCGGACGCAGAACATCCCGCAACGCCGATTCCCCGCGAATGGATCCTCATCGCGCTGCTCCTTCCCGCGAGCATCCTGGCGTTCGCCATGAGCGATGGTCTGGGATTTTCATCGTCAGAATCGTACATCCGTACGCGTCTCGCGGGACGACTTCTCTCTCCGCCGTTCGAGATCGTCTACGCCTCCGGACCCGTCACGCGCGACCAGGCCGAACGCATTGCGCGGTTCCAGACATTCTCCGTTGAGCGGATGCGCCGCAACATGGAACTCCGCTCGAACGATCCGATCACGATCTTCATCTATGCCACGCCGGAGCAAAAGGCTCGCCTGACCGGCGCCGCGAGGACTGCGTTCGCAAAGCCTTGGCTGCGACAAGTGCATGTCAGTGCGTCGGATGGCCAGCAGACGCTGACGCATGAGCTCGGACACGTCGTCGCTGCGGAATTCGGAATAACGCCGCTTCTGATCGGACGCAATCCCGGATTGATCGAAGGATTCGCCGTCGCGATGGAAGGCCGCGCGTACGAGGAACC
>JALONE010000260.1 GCA_025455125.1 Bacteroidota bacterium | reverse complement strand
AGCGAGGTGATGCGGCAAGCAACGGCGGAGGTCCTGTTCGCCGAATCGCCCGCACGCGGGAAACTCCCCATCACGATCCCCGGCCAGTATCGCTTTGGAGAGGGGATCACGTACCCGGCGACGCGTCTCCGCGCCGGCACACTGGCCGATGCGGGTTTTGACCCGGCGGCATTCGCGGCGGTGGACGCCGTGATGAATGCCGCGGTGAAAGACTCGGCCTTCCCCGGCGCGCAGTTGTTGGTCGCACGCAACGGAGTCATTGCGCACAACGCAGCGTACGGCGCGTTCGACTATTCGCCATACGGCAAGCGGGTAGAGACGCGGACGATGTTCGACCTCGCGTCGGTCACGAAGGTCATTGCGACGACCAGTGCGGTTATGCGACTGGTGGATGAAGGGAAACTCTCTCTCTCCGATCCCGTGGTGAAGCATCTTCCTGCGTTCGGTCAGAACGGAAAATCCCACATCACGATCTACAATCTGATGCTCCACAACTCCGGCTTGCCGGGATGGAGGAAGTTCTACGAGTTCTGCACAACGCCCCAGTGCGTCGTCGATTCGATCATGGCGAGCCGGCTGGCCTATCGCACGGGAGACTCGACGATCTACAGCGATCTTGGCTTGATCACGGTGGGGAAGGTCATCGAGAAGGTGAGCGGCACGACGCTGGACCGTTTCGTCGATTCGGTCTTCTACAAGCCGCTCGGCATGACGAGCACGATGTACAATCCTCCGAAGTCGCGCTGGTCCCGTATTGCGCCAACGGAGGTCGACGTCTCTTGGCAGCGGACCGGCGTAGCCGTTCAGGGACGCGTGCATGACGAGAATTGCGCCGTGCTCGGAGGCGTTTCGGGACACGCGGGGTTGTTCTCGACCGCGTCCGATCTTGCGATCATCCTTCAGATGGAGCTCAACGGCGGGAACTATGGTGGAAGGCGCTATCTCAACGACGCGACGATACGGCAATTCATCACGCGGCAGTCGGAACGAAGCAGCCGCGGCATCGGCTGGGACACGCGGGCGCCGGGTCGATCGTTCACCGGCCGGTTGACGTCATCGTCGACGTTCATGCATACGGGATTCACCGGCACGTCGGTCGTGGTTGACCCTGAGAAGCATCTCATCATCGTGCTGCTGACGAACCGTGTTCATCCGACGCGGGAGAACATGAAGATCGCCGACGTACGCCCGCGCGTGCATGATGCGGTCATTGCGGCGATTCGTAATTGATGGAGGAAGTGGAGATGAATGCCCTCGGTGCGCCAAAGACGCCGGGACGGTTCCCCGAATGGACGAACGAATAACAACTCAGGAGGATGCTATGACAGAAGCACCCGCAGCGCAGACAACATCGGGACTGCCGTACCCGACGCAGGAGTTGCTCCGCAAGCTGTCCCGCGATATGAAATTTCTGGGATGGGTGTACATCATCGGCGGGGCATTGTATTGTCTGTCGATCATCGGGGCGGTATTCGGGATCCCGGTGCTCATTTCGGGTCTCCGTCTCAAAGAGGCAGGGGATTCGTTCGCATCGTACGGGCAGCAGCCCAGCGCCGCGGTGTTGCGGAATGCGTTGGAGCAACAGGCGAAGTTCTTCTTCATTCAGAAGGTGCTGATCCTGATCGCCATCGGGCTGACGGTGTTGATGTTCATTTTTATGTTCGCCTTCATCGGCCTGGCGATCGAGCAGGGGTTGCAGCAGTTCTCGTAGCCAAATGTGAAAACTCGGCCCAGAGCAGTGCCCAGAGCAAGTCCCCGAGCATGTCTGCAGGCTGGCTTTGTAATGTGGCGAATCTTTAGGTCAACCCGGGAAGCCTTCCCGGGTTGACCCAATCCCCGCTCTCAGCCCATGCGCTTCGAGCCCTTCACCATCTCCCACCTCTTCATCATCGCCTCCATCCCCGCCGCCGCTGCAATACTCGCGCGCTGGGCTCGCTTTCACCCTTCGCACATCCGGCCGCTCCGATTCGCTCTCGCCGCTGCGATCGCCGGGAATGAACTCCTCTATTACGCCTACGCCATCGCGCACGACTGGGTCCATCCTCCCTTCGGCCTTCCGCTCGATCTGTGCGACGTGTCGCTCTGGCTGACCGTTTTCGTGCTCCTCACGATACGTCAGCGCACATTCGACCTCGTCTACTACTGGGCGCTCGTCGGGACCGGCATGGCCGTCCTGACTCCCGATGTCTCCGGCGTCTATCCGCAGTATGTCGTCTTCAAATTCTTCTTCTCCCACGGCTCCGTGATCGTCGGCGTTCTCTTTCTGCTCTGGAGCGGCACGCTCCGCCCGCAACCAGGCTCCCTGTGGCGCGCGCTTGCGTGGGCAAATGTCTACGCGGTCCTGATCGGGACCTTCAACTTCATCTTCCAAACCAACTACTTCTATCTCCGCGAAAAACCTTCGTCCGGGTCGCTCCTCGATCTCCTCGGACCGTGGCCACTCTACATCCTGGCAGGCGAACTTGTCGGCCTGCTTCTATTTTGGCTGCTGTGGCTTCCATTCTCACCAAAGAGCCCGTTGACCCGAAACGCGTCAGGATCCAATCCGGGGGATTGACTATATCTCTCGTTCCCGCCGTCCCGCAACCTCAGATCTTCTTCATATACGGATAGGGGAAATCTGTCGGAGCGTTGTAGTTCTCCTTGACGGTGCGGGCCGATGTCCAGCGCAACAGGTTCAAGACACCACCTGCTTTGTCGTTCGTTCCGGAAGCGCGCGCACCGCCGAATGGCTGCAATCCGACCATCGCACCGGTGCACTTGTCGTTGTAATAGAAATTGCCCGCCGCATACCGGAGTGCCTGACACGCTTGTACCAACGCATACCGTTCGCGCGCAAAGATCGCCCCCGTCAATGCGTATGGTGATGTTTCATTGCACAATGTGAGCGTCTCCTCAAACTTCTGATCTTTGTACACGAATACCGAAAGGACGGGACCGAAGATCTCTTCTTCCATCGTGATGAAATGCGGATCGGATACCTGGATCACCGTCGGTTCGATGAAGTATCCCACCGCCTTCAACCCGGTTCCCCCGGCGATGATGGTGGCGACCGTGCTCTGTTTCGCCTTCGCGATGTATCCCATGATTCTGTCGAATGCCCGTTCGTCGATCACGGCGTTCATGAAATTGTCGAAATCTCGCACATCTCCCATCTTCACGCGTGCGAGCATGGCGATGAGTTTCTCTTTCACCTCCGGCCAGAGCGATTCAGGAATGTACGCCCGCGAACATGCCGAGCACTTCTGCCCCTGATACTCGAATGCTCCGCGCACGAGTGCTGTCACGGCTTGGTCGACATCGGCGGACGGGTGGAGGAAGATGAAGTCCTTTCCCCCGGTCTCACCGACGAGCTTCGGATACGTTCGGTACTTCTCCAGGTTTTCCATCCGTGCGCGATATGGAACTTGAAAGCGGGCGATATTTCACAGCCAAAGATGTCGATCGAAAGCAAAAGGTGGCCGTGAAGCTGCAGGCTCATCCGG
>JALONE010000259.1 GCA_025455125.1 Bacteroidota bacterium | reverse complement strand
CCCCGAAGACCGTCGGGTCCTTCTCCTCCAGCATTTCGGCGAACCGAAAGACGGTCGCAAGAAATGCGACATGCTGCCGTTTGTGCACCAGGATGTGCGGGTATTTGAACCGCTCCATATACTCTTCTTCGGTGGCGAAGTGGGTCTCCGCGTATTTCACCATGACATTGAGCGCGTTGAACACTTCGCGGTCATCCGGACGACGGTCACGGAATGCATCGAGGTCATTGATGAGATCGAGGAGACCCTGATGCTGCTGGTCGATCTCCGGAATGCCGGTGGCGTATGCCTGCTTCCAGCCGAGTCGCATCAGTCCCTGGGCTCGCGAATGAAGTGGGGCATGTGGTCCGGAATGACGAGACTCAGTTCCACCAGGCCGGCAAATGCTCCGTCTTGGAACCACGGGGATTGGTAGATGAGCTTGCGGATTCCCTTCTTCTCGATGGTGTAGATGTTCGCAGCCCCGGTCCGGAGCAGCTCGCGCGTCTTCGTTCTCGCCGGTTCGGGATGACAATCGAGCACGTTCGTCCCGATGAGTGCAGCGCCCCCTTCCTCGGCAAATGCCGCGAGGGCACGGTCGTTCATTTCGATGATGATGCCTTCCCGGTCGCAGACGACAATGGAACCGGGAAATTCTTTTGGCCAGTGAGAGAGGTTCATTCCGGATGAAGGTTAAAGATCGATGAGGTCCCCGGCGAGATCGTCCTCGTGCGAGATGCGTTCCCGGAAGATCGCCTGAACGCGCGGTTGGATGATCCAGATCCCGAAGGGAAAGAAGAACAACAGGAGGAACGTGCCGCCATAGATGCTGAACGGGACCGCTTGGCGGAGTTCAACGCTCACAAGCGCACGTGCGACGAAGGCGACAATGGACAATGCCGAGTAAATGGCGTACAAGTGCAGAGGAAGAAGGAACAGGGCGTCTTCAACGTCGAAGGGAAACTGGCTCGGCGTCAGGATCGCCACTGCAAAGAATAAGAGCACAAGGCTGTAGGAGAGGAAATAGATGAGGTTGAAGATGAACCAGCCCGTGCGAAGGGTTGTCCCTTCCGGCTTGATGCGAGCGAGGCTGGTGCCGATCACGTAGAACCATCCGGCAAGCAGGACCTCGGAAAAATAGTTGGCGAAGATCCCGACCAGATGCGAAACCCGCTCCAACTCTGCCCATGCGGTGATCAGGACGCCCAGGAACATCGAGCCAACGATGACGAGAAAGACCTGCCAGCTTTCTGCCAGCACGACCCAATCGTACTTGAGAGGTTCGAGAGCGGTTTGTTGATCCTGGTATTCCAACGCTAGGCCGTTTGGGTCTGTGCGTCCCCGTTCACCCTCAGCAATTAAGTGAAAAGTTGGACCGAACACAACCGGACCATCCGCCGCCGCTACCAGCCCAGTCGGAGTTGCGCGAAATAGGAGGTCGCTGCCGTGAATCGGTCAAAAGCGACGGCGCCGTCGATCTCCACGACCCTGAACAGGTCAAGTCCGATCCCGTATGTCATGTGATCCTGCGCGAAGCCGAGCCGTGCGGCCACATCGAGGATGCCGGGAAAGGGTTTGAGCCGATACTCCGTTCCCAGCCGGATCCGCTGAAGCGTTGTCTCGTACAAGGAACTCTGCGCGGCGATGTCATTCCATTCCAATGCAGCATCCCAGTTGGAGGCCAGCTGATGGGAGACGCCCGCCGACAGGATCAGCGGCGCCTTGAGCTCGAAGGGGATCTGCACTTCAAGCGGTAGTCGGATGAGGGCGAGTCCCGTATCGGCGCCCACCGTTTTGATCGGACCGTCCGGATAGAAATCGCGTGCGTAGATCGGGAAGCTCTCCACGATGCGCACCTTCATATCAGAAAGAATCGTTTTGACCGGCAGGATGTTCTCCGCGGTCGCAGCGATCCGCGTCCGGGCGGAAGGAAGCGTGTAGACGATTCCCGCATCGAACGTGAATCCCGTGACCGACGCTTCGAAGTTCGTGCGAGTCTCAGAGATGAGATCTTCCAGGCTCGTCGCCGGAATCCGGCTCGTGGAGAATCGGCGATTGATGATCTTGAGATTGACGCCGGCATCGATGTTGTTCGAAAGCCGCATGCCGTATCCAGCGGTCCCGACGATGTCAAGATAGGAGAGCGCGTAGACGGAGGGAAGCGCGTCGAGTGCGACTTCGCCATCATCGTCAAAGAGCCCGTCGATGGCCAGGAACAAAGATTGAATCGATGCCGTCACCGTGTTGACATCGGTGAGGTCCTCGGGGATCTTGAACCCATTCAGTGCTTCAAGCGCACGCCCCGACGAAACCTGAAATCCCGACTGAGCGGTCGCCGAAAGGGAAAAGCCGAAATGTCCGACCTGTGCCTGGAATGCCGGGAGGACATGGACCCCGTGCGTCATGGGATTCTCCTCCCCTCCCGAAACATCGGTGACCATGTCGGTGATGAACTGGAGTCCGTTGTTCATCCGTCGAATGGCGGCGAGTGCCTGTTCCGGCGTGACCGCATTGTCAAAATCGACGATGCCGGCGCGAATCTCCTTGAGGAATATGCCTTGTTGAAATTGGACAACGTTGTCTTCGATGAAACTGGTGGCGCTGAGCGTCTGACCGGGGATCCCGACCTTGACGTTCAACAGGTCGAATGTCGTCCTGCTTGTCGCGAGAAACGCGGGATTGGCGAGCATTGATGGGCCGCGCCGGTTCAAACCGATCTGCGTGCGTCCCATCCCGATCGCCTTGACGTCCTCCCGAGCGATGGAGAGCGACAGGGGAGTGACGTTTCCGCGGTAGATTTCCGCAGGTAGAACGATGGTTGTATCGATGAAGTAGGTCTGGGATGAAACATCGGCAGGAAAAAGAATACCAAGTGCAAAGAGCGCCAAGAGTGCGCTTCCGAACGATTTCATATGCAGGCTGTGCCTCCGTAGATGAACGAGTTCTCTGGTGATTGAACACCGCAAAAGGGAAAACTGTTCCGGAAGGATGCTTCGGATTCCTGATAAGAAGTGCTGCGGATCAAGTGAAACGGTACATGATTTGCCATCGTTGGAAATGCAGCGGTTCGCGACGCACGAAGCGGCAAAGATTCTTCGTGTATTGGTGGTACCACAGTTCGCGTCCATAATAGGACCATCCTCGGCTCGTGAAGATCCGGTAATCATGTGGTCCGAGAGATCGAAAAGAGGTCTTGTCGTATCGGTTGACGTGCTCGTCGATCATAGGATGCTCTTTGTACGGAACCGCAATGCAGAGCATCTTGCTCTTCGCCCGAAGATGGGTCGCAACATCCAGATGGTCGGTGAGATGCTCGAGGACGTTTGAGCAGACGATGAAGTCGACCTGGGGAACCTGTTGAACATCCCCCGTGAGGAATGTCGCGATCGATCCGAATCGCGTTCGGCATTCCTCGATGGCGTATGGACTGACATCCATTCCCAGGAGTGAGGCGTTTGGGAAATGGGCTTTGAACACGGGGATGGCGTCTCCCAAACCGCATCCAAAGTC
>JALONE010000258.1 GCA_025455125.1 Bacteroidota bacterium | reverse complement strand
GCTGCAACGGATGCATTGTTGCCTTCCCATCCACATCGACGACGAGCATGCGTCCTTCTTCGAGGTTATCGACGCCGATCCGGAGAAGCTGTCTCGGCCCCCCTGCTTCCCGAAGCAACACCGGTTCGATCCTCACTCCGGGGAAGAAGTCGAACGCGTATTGCATCGTCATATACCAGTCTGGAACCTCGGCATCTTCGCCGTCGACCGAGATCCTCAGGGATCGTCCAAACGGACAGAGCGCGGCGGGAACCGCAAGAACCATCTTGCCGAAGAGATCTCCGTAGCGGTCGGTGAGATCGGCCTCAAACGACAGCGTGGCACCGTTGCGATTTTCCTGCTTCCACCGGAAAGCCGCCGAGTCCTTGCGGTTCTGGAATGAGAACCAGGGTTCGCCATCCACGCTCAGCGTGAAGGTGCGGAGCGGTCGATCCAATCCGAAGCCGCCTCGATCGATCCCCGCGATCCAGATGAATCGTTGAAATCCATCCGACGGGGCACGCCACACGGTGTCGGTCTCCCATTCGATGCGCCGCATGTCGCTTCGCGATCGGGCGATCAATGCCTGCGTTGCCCCCGGATGCGAGGAGTGATAGGCCAGCGACGCCCCGGTGATCGCGCGGGAGTAGCCGTTCGTGTAGTGGAGGGACTTGTGGGCCAAGGACTCTGCGGACTGCAATCTCAGGCGAAGAATCCGGTCCTGCGCAGAGAGAGCTCCCGCGGCAAGAATGAGGAGTACAAGAGAGGAACGCGCGGATACGAGGTTCACGATCGGAGCAAGCGCAATTCAGTTTGTGGTGTTGAGAGATACTCAGCGCCGGATGCGCGTACGACCACCATGTTCTCGATGGTCACAACGCCGTATCCGGGGACGGTAAGCCGCGGTTCGATGGTGAAGACCATTCCTTCTTCCAGCACTTGAAATGGCTTCTTGCCGTACTTCTCCCATGCGGGACCGAGTAACGCCGTCCCGTCGTGGGCGAATCGCCCGACCTGATGTCCGAGCCCGTGCGGGAATTCCTCGTACCCTGCTTCCACGATCACGCGGCGTGCCGCGCCGTCCACATCGACACCCTTCGCACCGGGGCGCATCAGCGCACGAGCCGCCTCGATCGACCGTGTGATGGTGTTGAATCCCTTTCGGACCTCCACCGGAGCATCTGTTTCCCCGGGACGCAGGACGTAGAATGTCCGCTGAAGATCTGAACAGTACGAATCCACCTTCACGCCAAAGTCCATGTTCAGAATGTGTCCTTGCTCCACTCGGCGTTCCGTGGGATGATAATGTGCGTTCGCCGTATCAGGACCCGTGAAGACCGCAGGACAGGTCGCCTCGTTCCAAGCGAAGGTCAGTCCGCGCCGCGCCACCTCGCGCTTCATGAAATCCGCGATCGTTGCTTCCGTCATCCCGGGACGGATATGCTCGGCAACGAGTGCAAAGATCTCCTCCGTCTGCGCGATCGCCTTCCGCATGGCGTTGAGCTCGGTCTCCGTCTTGCGCTGGCGCAGGGCCGAGATCACCGGTTCCGCCGATACCATGCGTTCGTGCATGCCGAGTTCCCGAAGGACCTCCTGCATCGTGAGGAACATCCCGTGCGTCAGCCCGTCGGCGATCTCACTGTCGGTGGAGTAATTCAGCGCGATCGATGCCGGCTTGATGCGCCGCAACAATTCCTGCAGAGGTTTTCGAAATCCCTCCACGTACGCGATGACCTCGTCGTACGCCTTCGCTTCATCAAGCATCTGCTTGTCGTACTTCCCGACGATCGCCACCCGCTCGCCGGATGCCGTCACGACCAGCGCGCTGTGCCAAGTCAGATCCGACGGGGCAAGAAATGGCAATGTCGGATCCGTCAGCATCGACGTTTCACGAACGAAGGTGATCCAACAGTCGATCCGGAATTCCTTCAAGAGACCGACCGCCTGAGCGAGTTTTTCTTGGATGAGAGACACGGGAGAGGATGATGAGGGATTGATGATTGGCGAATTGTGATTGTTGAATGAGCCGGGAGCAGAAGAGCCCAAAGCCTATGAGTCTATGAGTATTTGAGTATTTGGGCCTTTGAGTATTTGAGCCTTTGAGCAAGATTATCGATGTTCTGCTCATCGGCTCATTGGCTCACAGGCTCACCGACTCATTGGCTCACGTGCTCCGTCCTTGCAATGATCTCGTTCTGCAGCGTTTCGCCAAGATCATTGAAGTAGTCGCTGTATCCGGCAACGCGGACAATGAGGTCTCGGTGCTGTTCCGGATGTTTCTGCGCATCGCGGAGCAATTCCGCCGTGACGATATTGAACTGCAGATGATGACCGCCGAGCGTGAAATAGGAGCGAACCAGATGTCCGAGGTTTGCGATGCCCTTCTCCCCGGCAACGACAGACGGGGAGAATTTCTGATTGAGCAGCGTCCCTCCGGTCCGCACGTGGTCCATCTTCCCCGCCGATTTCAACACCGCAGTCGGACCTCGCCGGTCGGCTCCTTGCACGGGCGAGATCCCTTCAGACAATGGTACTCCAGCGAACCGACCGTCAGGCAACGCTCCGATGACCGAGCCAAAATAGACGTGGCACGTTGTCGGCAGGAGATTGATGCGATAGACTCCCCCTTTCATGTTCGGCCGTCCGTTCACCACATCGTAGAACGACTCAAAGACCTCCAACATCAGTGAATCGGCGCGGTCGTCGTCGTTGCCGTATTTCGGCGCCTTGTTCACCAGCAAGAGCCTCGTCTTCTCAAATCCTTCAAAGTTCGCCTTCAGGATCCGCAACAGATCGGCCATGGTGATGGTCTTCGAATCGAAAACGAATTCCTTCATCGCCGCGAAGCAGTCAGTCATGGTGCCAAGACCGACCCCCTGGATGTAGTTCGTGTTGTAGCGTGCCCCTCCGTCGTTGTAGTCCTTCCCGCGCGCGACGCAGTCGTCGATCAGGATGGAGAGAAAAGGCACCGGCATGTGATCCGCATAGATGCGTTCAATGACGTTATTGCCGCGCATCTTAATGTCAACGAAATGTCGCAATTGCTTGCGGAATGCATCGAGCAGATCATCAAACGTTCGAAACGTCGTTGGATCTCCGGTCTTCAACCCAAGGTGCTTCCCCGTACGCGGATCGAGCCCGTCGTTCAGCGTGATCTCAAGGACCTTGGGCATGTTGAAATACCCCGTGAGGATGTAGGCTTCCTTCCCGAACGCCCCCGTCTCCACGCATCCGCTCGTGCCGCCGTTGCGCGCATCTTCGACCGACTTGCCCTGCCGGAGCATTTCTTCGATCACGGTGTCCGCATTGAACACGGAAGGCTGTCCCCGGCCTTCGCGGACCACCCGGCACGCATGGTGCAGAAACTCATCCGGGTTCTTCTTGCTCAACTGGATGTTCGAGCTCGGCTGAACCAGCTTCATCTCATTCACCACATCAAGCAACAGGTGGCTGAGTTCATTGACACCGTCGCTCCCGTCGGCTCTCAAGCCGCCGATGTTGATGTTCGCGAA
>JALONE010000257.1 GCA_025455125.1 Bacteroidota bacterium | reverse complement strand
GCCCGGCCCGCAGACGCTCACCATGACGAACGCCTTGTGGATCGCCGATATGCTCGGCGCCATGGCTGAGACGGAAACGGACATCGCCTGCTATTGGGCTGTTCACAACTACTTTCCTCCACGGAATGGGGATTACGGTTATCTCTCCTCGGAAGGGAGCAACACGCCGCGACTTTCATACCATGTGTTCCCTATGTTCCGCAACCACTTTGACGGCTCGTTGCTGAAGGTCAATGGGGGTGATTCCCTGTTGCAGGTCTATGCGTCGACCAAAGGGAAGCGCCTGACGTTCATGATCATCAACAAAAGCAAGAGCCGGGATCGAGAGATCTCGTTCACGCTTCGATCGTTCGATCCGCATCCTGTTGCGTCGGCGTGGCTCCTCAATGAGAAGCGTCACAACGAACGCCTCCCCGATGTGCCGGTGGACGGCAGTACGTTCACCTCCGTTGTTCCTCCATTCTCTCTCGTCGCACTCGAATTGCTGCGTCGCGATTCGGTCCAGCCCCCGATTAACATCGCACGTCTCGCCACGCCGACTGCGTCATCCTTCTCGACCATCGGCCCGCACTTCGGACCGATAAGCGCGATCGACGGCAAAGCCTACACGCGGTGGAACACCGCCGCATGGACGAAGTCGAACGGGAAGGAGGCACAGTGGTTCCAGCTGGAATGGCCAGCTCCACAGCGGTTTTCTACGGTGCGTATCCGATGGGGAGAAGCGCGCGCTGTCGCCTACACGCTGGAGATCTCATCTGATGGAGCCGTCTGGAGGACCGTGCACCAGGTCGCGAGGGGGACGGGAGAGACCGATGAGGTCCACCTCCAGAGGGTCGAGGGGCGCTTTCTGCGAATGAATGGAACTGAGGGAACCGGGGGACGCACGACGATCTCCGCGTATTCCATCCGGGAATTCGAGGTGGAGTGAATGAATTTCCAGACGCTTGATTGGATCATTCTTGTCGTCTATCTCGTGGCGACCGTGTATGTCGGCATACGCGCAAGACGGTATGTCGAGAATCTGGAGGGATATTTCGTTGCCGGCAGAAGGGTCAAGGTTGCTCTCGGTTCGGCCACCCTCATTGCGACCGAGATCGGCATTGTCACCTTCATGTACCTCGGCGAGCTGGGTTACGTCACCGGTTTCGCGTGCTTCGTGCTCGGGATAATTGGGTTCATCGGCTATGCCGTGATCGGGAAGACCGGGTTCATCGTCTCCGGCTTGCGCGCGCTCAACGTCATCACGATTCCCGAATTCTACGAGCTCCGATTCAGCAGGGGAGTCCGAGTGCTCGGCGGCATTCTCCTCTTCCTCGGCGGCGTGCTCAACATGGGGGTCTTCCTCAAGATGGACGGCCTGTTCCTCACGTCGATGATGGGATTCGATCCCAGCGTGCTCGCGCTTGTGATGACCTTGATGCTCGTGATCGTCATCGCCTACACCGTTCTGGGGGGCATGTACTCCGTCGTGATCACGGACTTCATTCAGTTCGTTGTCTTGTCGATCGGGATGCTGGTCGCGACGCTCGCCGTGCTCTCGCATGTTGGATTCGGAGAGATCGCTGACGCGGTGCAGACGCATCTCGGGTCTGCCGGTGTCGATCCGGTGGCTCATCCGCGCTTCGGCTGGACATTCTTGGTCTGGATGTTGATCGGGAGCGTCGCCCTCTCGGCGTTGAATCAGCCGGCAGCATCGAAATCGTTCGCATCGGAGAATCCCGAGGTTGGGAGGAAAGTCTTTCTGTACACGGGGATCACACTCGCAGGCCGCTACATGATCCCGATGTTCTGGGGTGTCGCAGCGCTTGCGGTCTTCGGACCCGGGGTTGAGACGACGCTTGCCATGCCCCGGCTCTTGAGCATGGTTGTTCCCAGCGGATTTCTCGGCCTCATGGTGGCGGGCATGCTTGCTGCGTCCATGTCCACGTATAGCGCGTATATGCTCGCCTGGAGTTCGGTGGGAACTCGTGACATCGTGTCGCCGCTCCGGAAGATCGCGCTGACAGATCGCCAGACCATCACCATGACGCGCGTCATCACGACAACGATCGGTGTTTTCATTCTCGTGTTTGGACTCTGGTATGAACTTCCGTCAACGGTGTTTCAGTACACTGCGATAACGGGTGCGATGTATGCGGCGGGGGCATTCGGGTGTGTGGTGGCGGGCTTGTACTGGCGGAAGGCGAACACGGCGGGAGCATACGCGGCACTTGCATTGGGGGGAACAGCGCCGGTCGTATTCCTTGTGCTCTCCCTGTCGACCCCCGATCTGCCGGAGTCTCTTCGATTCCTGCTCGACGTCAACATCTCCGGCTTTCTGAGTTTCCTGCTCGCCGCCTTGGGAATGGTGATCGGTTCACTTCTCACGCAGCGGTCGCATCCCCCCATCGTCATCACGCCTCTAACGGGTTCCGATCATGAGTAATGCTGCACTTGTGTGGATCGTGATCTACTGCATCGCCGCGATGCTTTTCTTTGGGGCCGCAGTGGTGATCGGTTTTGTCGGCGCGAAGGATCTCAAGGATCTGCTTTCGCGTTCCGACCGAACAAGGTGATGCGGGAACATCGTGAAACGCCGCGGACACGCTACCAGCGGTATGAGATCCCTGCCGTCACGGTGAACATGGAGACGAATGTTCCTGCCTGGAATCCCAGTTCCCGCCTCGTGTAATCCCCTCCGATACGCATTTCGACGGAACCGCTCAGCGGGAATTGCGCTCCAAGTCCGACAAATTGCGATTCGAGAAAGAAGAGTTCCCTTCCTGCGAATCCTTCGCTCGTCTGGATGAATCGCTCGTCAGCCGAGAATCCTGTCCCGATCCTGCCGAAGACGTATTCCGTCTCTTCTCCGTAGGTATACCGCGTCGATACGACCCCAGACAAAGCGGACGATGTTCCGCGAACCGTCAGGTACGGTCGAAGGCTGATCAACCATCGCCCCGTATACATCGTCCCGGACACGGTGGCCAACCAGACAGGAGCAAATTCCTCGAACACAAACGCACGACCGCCCACAGAGGCTTCCCATTGGTCGCTGACCGTTGCCGAAGCCTCCAGCCCTATTCGATGATCCGGGAACAGGACGCTTCCCGAATAGGCATATGAGACGAATCCCGACACCGTTGGGGTGATTCGCGGATACCAATCCGCTCCTAGCTGAATTCCGTTCCGATCGAACCGGCTCCCAGCAGTGATATGGGCGATGAGCGGAC
The DNA here is from genome assembly GCA_025455125.1 of Bacteroidota bacterium. Lineage (GTDB taxonomy): Bacteria > Bacteroidota > Ignavibacteria > UBA10030 > UBA10030 > JAKAJH01. The sequence continues at coordinate 307 of JALONE010000257.1, read as the reverse complement.
CGCGTACCGTCTGACGCTCGTAGACGCACTCCAGCGCGTGCATCGGACCATAGTACTGCTCAAAGAAATCGCCGCTGTAGGTCAAGGCGACCCGGTTGTCTGCTGGTTTTGATCGGACCCCCCGTCCGAGAGCGGTTGCTTTGCGCTTCAGCAATTCCTCGTTCTGCGGATAAAGTTCCAGCCCAGCATCGGCCGCGCGTACCGCTGCGTCATAGCGCTGAGCCCTAAGCTCGACGTCAGCGAGTGCGCAATGAGCATCGAGGACAGTGGGAGAACGTTGGAGGAGGCTGCGCAGAACGACCCGTGC